>NZ_JBITDJ010000007.1:61568-246074 GCF_044454085.1 Streptomyces sp. NPDC051569 | reverse complement strand
TCCTCGAAGAGGTCACCGAGTGAGCGCTCCGGGATCTCCACACTCGTGTCGTTCCACGTCCGCAGGACCAGCTCCCGCTCGGCCGCGTCCAGCAACTCCACCTCACGCACCAGCACACCCGGCCGCGCCGTCATCGCGTCGATCACCCGGTGGAAGGTGCGCCGTTGCGCGGCCAGGTCGACGACACGCTCGTACGCGGCGTCGACCGTGAAGTCGACGCGCAGCCCCTCGTCCGGGCCCCGGGTGACGGTGATCGCCAGGTCCTCCGCGGTACCCCCGGTGGACAGCAGGTGCGCCACCGAAGCCATCCCCGCGAAGTCCGCGCCGTCGTCGCCCGCCAGAACGTTGATCACCGGGCCGAACTGCCGTCGCCCGTCGGCGGGCCAGCCGAGATCGCGCAGCAGCGCGGCCGCGTCGTAGCGCTGATGCCACTGGGCGCGCAGGGCCTGCGTCGCCACCCGCGCCACCAGCTCCTCGCACGTCTCGTCGCCCGTCGCCCGGCAGCGCAGCGGCAGCACGTTCGCCGTCATGCCGGGAGCCCACCGCCCGACCGTGCCGAGCCGGCCGGTCACCGGCAGGCTCAGCAGTACGTCGCTCTCGTCCGTCCACCGGTGGCGGTGCAGTACGGCAGCCCCGATCAGGGCCTGCTGCCAGGACACCCCGGCCCGCTCGCTGAACTCCCGCAGTCGCTCGAAGGTGTCCCGGTCCACGTAGGACACCTCACGGGCGATCCGGTACGACGCCCCCTCGGCGGCTCCGGGCCCGGGCGGGCACTCGGCGTCCGCCATGAGCCGCCCCCAGTAGGCACGGTCCCTGCGCTGCGCCGAGGACCCTTCGTACGCCTCCTGTTCGTCCAGCACCCGCCAGAACGAATCGAACGATGTCCCGGGATCCTGCCCGTCGGCGCCGGCGGCCAGCCGCGCGTAGATCTCCCCGGCCCGGCGCCGCAGCAGGAGACCCGAGTAGCCGTCCTGGATGAGGTGATGGGCGCGGTTGTACCAGATGATGTGCTCGGGACCGACCTGGAACAGCTCGTGGTGGAACAGCGGTCCGTGCTCCAGGTCCGGCACCCGGCTCATGTCCTCGCGTATCCGCCCGAGCGCCGACTCGACCGGATCCGGCTCCGCGCGGAGGTCCACCACCTCGACCGCGTACTCCTCGCGCGGCGCGAGGTACTGGCAGGGAACACCGTCGACCTCGGTGAAGCGCAACCGGGTCGTCTCGTCCTCGGCCACGACCTCCGCCAGCGTGGCGGCGAGCAGCCCCGGGGCCACCGGGCCGAACAGATCGACGTAACCCCCCATGTTGAAGACCTGGCTGGCGGGGGCCAGCCGCTGGGCGTACCACACCCCCAGCTGAGCCGCGTTGAGCGGCCGACCGCCGGCTGCCGGACCAGACATGAAAGGCTCCTATCGATTCTGGACGATGCGCGCGTACGGGAATTCCGGTAATGCGGGCTGCCGGGGCGGACTATCGCCCGGCGTCGATGAGATCGATGATGTCGCTCACGGTGCTCACCCTGGAGATATCGCTGTCGTCGATCGGAATCTCGAACGCGGTCTCCACGGCGACGAGGATCTCGACCACGGCGAGCGAGTCGATGTCCAGATCGTCGGCGAGCTTGGCGGAGGGGGAGATCTGGTCCGGCAGGCCCGGCATGACCTCCCGCAGAATGTCGGTCAGGCGGGCCAGGACGGTGGTCGTTCCCGTTGTCGATTCCGTGTGCGTGGACGTATTCATGACACTCCCGTCATTGAGGTCTCGGGAATGCCGACGCCCCGAAAGCGGAGGACAGAGAGAACTCAAGGGGCAGGCAATTTCCCGATCGGTTCTTCACGTCATCCAACACGGCGGCCCGGGCGACGGGCGGCGGTTTCTCCGGCACTCCGGGAGCAGGTGGGGCGGCAGAGCGGCGGCAGTGGCAGCGGCGGCGGCAGTGGCCGGTGCCCGCGCCGGGGAACGCGCCGGTGAACGCGAACGCGGGCCGGAACGCGGACGGGGCCGGCGCTGTTCAGCGCCGGCCCCGTGGCCGTCCGTACCCGCCGGATCCCGCGTCCACCCGCCTTCATCAGGGGCGCTGTTCAGGAGCGCTGTTCCCGGGCGGTGTCCGCGCACGGATCGCGTCCGCGCACGGATCGCGTCCGCGCACGGATCGCGTCCGCGTACGCGCCGCCCGGTCCGTGCGGTCAGCCGATCCGGATCGATCGCTTGGCCATGCCCATCCAGAAGCCGTCGATCACGGTGCGCTGCGAGTCCAGCTCGTCGGCGCCGGCGCCGAGAGTGACGAAGAGCGGGGCGAAATGCTCGCTGCGCGGGTGGGCGAGGAGCCCGGCCGGGGCCTTGTGCTCGAAGTCCAGCAGCGCGTCCAGGTCGCCGGCGTCCAGGGCCCGGCGCCCCCAGTCGTCGAACTCGGCCAGCGCGCTCCAGACCGAGCCGTCCATGCTGATCGCCCGCATGTTGTGGGTGAAGAAGCCACTGCCGACGATCAGCACTCCCTGGTCGCGCAGCGGGGCGAGACGGCGCCCGATCTCCAGCAGCTGCCGGGGGTCCAGGGTCGGCAGGGACATCTGGAGCACCGGGATGTCGGCGTCGGGGTACATCTCGGCCAGCGGCACGTAGGCGCCGTGGTCCAGCCCCCGGTCGGGGACGTCCTGCACCGGTGTGCCGGGGGCACGCAGCAGCGCGCGCACCTGTCCGGCCAGCTCGGGGGCGCCGGGAGCCGGGTACATGACCTGGTAGTACCGCTCGGGGAAGCCCCAGAAGTCGTGGATGAGGGGCACGGTGCTGGTCGCGCCGAGCGCCAGTGGTGCCTCCTCCCAGTGCGCGGAGACCATCAGGATCGCCGTGGGCCGGGTCATCCCGGCGGACAGGGCGGCCAGCTCGCCGGGCCAGACCGGGTCGTCCGCCAGGGGCGGTGCGCCGTGCGACAGGTAGAGCACGGGCATGCGGTCGGGCGCGACGGCGGCGGTCATGAGCGGGGCTCCTTCGGCACAGAGGCAAGTAATTCAAATTTGAACACCGGTGACGCTACTCCTCGGTTCACATGGGAACAACCGCCTACGATGGGGGCCATGGGCGAGACGGAATGGCTGAGCGATCAAGAGACGCGGGCCTGGGAAGGCTTCCTCGCCACCAGCGCGCTGCTGGACCGCCGGATCGAGCACCAGCTCCGTGAGGAGGCGGGAGTTTCCCAGCCGCAGTACGAGATCCTCGTCCGGCTGGAGCGAGCCCCGGAGGGCGAGCTGCGGATGACCGAGCTCGCCGACCTCCTGCTCACGTCCAAGAGCGGCCTCTCCTACCAGGTCACCCAGATGGAGAGGTCCGGTCTGGTCCGCCGCCGCACCTGTTCCACCGACGTGCGCGGGGTCTTCGCCGTCCTGACGGAGAAAGGCCGCGACACGCTGTACGGCGCGGCCCCCGGCCATGTCGCCCTGGTCCGGCGGCTGATGTTCGACCAGCTGACCAGCGAGCAGGTCGCCGTCCTCGCCGACGGATTCGGCGCCGTGAGCCGCCGCCTGCGCGACGATGACACCGCCTGACCCGGCCTCGTCGACCCTCGCGGACCTGCCGCCCGCGTAACACGAGCCGTTCGCCCTGCCCAGACCGGGCGAGCCGTTCGCCCTGTCCAGACCGCGCGCGGCGGCCTGGTCGCAAGCGGTCAGCTGCTCGGCCGCCCCTGGATCCGGAGCCGCCGGCCGCGCCCGCCCTTCAGCGCCCCGCGTCCTCCTTCAAGGCCCCCGCCCCGCTCCCCGCGACCGATGTACCTCATTGGGCCCGCCCCGGATGCGCTGAGCGGGATAGTGATCAGACTGGGGCATATGGCAGAAGAGCGTCGAACGCGGGCTCGGCCCACATCCACCGTGCCGCGTCGGCACGCTTCCTCCGAGCAGGGGCCGGAGCACGCCGCGCGTACTGCCTGCGAGCGGCTGGCGGGCCTGATCAGCCACCGCGTGGAGGGCGTGTCCGGGGTCAAGCGCGCCGACGACGGATGGTGCGTCGTCGTGGACGTCCTGGAGGTTCCCCGTATCCCGGACACGACGAGCCTCCTCGCGTCGTACGAGGTATGGCTCGGCCAGGACGGCGAACTCCAGGAGTACCGCAGGATCCGCCGGTACCGAAGAGGCGCCGCCGACGAGTGACGGCGGTGGCGAGCCGATCAGCTGAGAGGACGCCCCATGACGACGACCACCTACTCCGACGAGGTCGTGTGCGCACCGCGCGCCGGCACGTTGTACGACGTGCTGGAGCTCATCCTGGACCGGGGCATGGTGATCGACGTGTTCATCAGGGTCTCCCTGGTCGGCATCGAGATCCTCAAGATCGACGCACGGATCGTCGTGGCGAGTGTCGACACCTACCTCCGGTTCGCCGAAGCGTGCAACCGGCTGGACCTGGAGCGCGACTCGCGCAGCACCACGGTCCCCGAGCTGTTCGGCGGCGGGATGGCCAAGTCCGTCGGCAAGCGCAAGGTCAAGGACGCGGCCGAGTCGGTCGGAAGCAAGGTGCGCGCGGCGGTCGGCGGCGGGGACGACGCCGATGATGCCGACGACGAGGCTGCCGAGGAACCGCAGGAGCGGCCGAAGCGGCGCGCCCCCGCCCGCTCGTCCTCCGCGCGTCGACGCCGTTCCGCGGAGGACTGACCGATGGCCGCCGAGGGTGTCTACGTCTACGCCATCATCCGGTCTAAGCAGCCCGTTCCGGCGGGCACGGGCGGAGTCGGCGACCCGTCCATGCCCCTGCGCGTTCTCGCGGAGGGACCGGTGGCCGCCGTGGTCAGCGCCGCTCCGCCGAAGCTGCGCGCCCGCCGCCGCGACCTGCTCGCTCACCAGGAACTGCTGCTGCGTCTGACCGCGAGCGGCCCGGCGCTGCCCATGCGGTTCGGCATGGTCGCACCCGACGAGGCGATGGTCCGGGGCCAGCTGGCCGCCGGGCGGGACCTGTACCTGGCGGCGCTGGAGCAGGTGACGGGCAGGGTCGAGGTGAACCTCAAGGCGCTCTCGCCGTCCGACGCGCTGGCCGGCCTCGTACGGGAGGACCGAGTCATCCAGCAGCTGCGTGAGGCCGCGCTGCGGCGCCCGGGGTACGAGGCGAATCTGCGACTGGGCGAAGCGGTGGTGGCGGCGCTGACCCGCAGGGCGGCCGAGGCCGGGCAGCACGCCGTGCTGGAGCTGACCCCTCTCGCCCACGCCGTGGCCGCCGGACCGCAGGTCGCCGGCTGCGTGCTCAATACGTCCTTTCTCATCGACCGTTCGGCCGACGAGCGATTCCGGGCAGCGGCAGCGACATTCGCCGAACGCCGCCGTGACCACGTCGAACTGCGCGTCGCCGGACCGCTGCCCTGTTACAGCTTCGTCCCGGCCGAAGGCTCGCTCGTGGGTGCGGAGGCATGACATGGGACTGATCAGCGGACTGCTCACCTTGCCGTTGGCCCCGGTCCGGGGGGTGTCCTGGATCGCCGAGCAGCTCGTGGACGCCGCCGACCGACAGGTGCACGATCCGGCCGTGATCCGCGCCCAACTGGCCGCGCTGAACGAGGAATTCGAAGGAGGACATCTCTCCGTCGAGGAATTCGAAGAGGAAGAGGAACGCCTGCTCGACCGGCTGCACGAGCGCGGGTCGGCGCCGGCAAACAACCGAAGGTGGCGCACTCATGGATGATCAGACCAAGGCGGCACTCGCCGCCGCAGTCGTCGGCGGCTACGTACTGGGCCGCACGAAGAAGGGTCGGCTCGCGCTGACCGCCGCGACCTACCTGGCGGGCCGGCGCTTCGGCCTGGAACCGCGTCAGTTGGTCGCGGAGGGCGTGCGCCGCCTGGGAGAAGTCCCGCAAGTAGCCGAACTCCAGGAGCAGTTGCGGGTCGAAGGTCTCGAAGCGGGCCGCAAGGCTCTGACGGCCGTCGCCAACCGGGGCATGAGCTCACTGTCCGACGCGATCCGCGACCGCACCCTCAGCCTTGGTGCCAAGGAAGAGGAGCCGGAAGACGAAGAATCCGAGGAGCCGGAGGAGGGAGAGGAGCCCGAGGAGGAATACGAGGAGGAAGAGGAGCCTGAGGACGAGGAGGAGCCTGAGGGCGAAGAGGCTGAGGACGAGGAGGAGCCCGAGGAGGAAGAGCCCGAGGACGAAGAAGGGCCCGAGGAGGAAGAGGAGCCCGAAGAGCCCGCCCCCAAGAAGCGGCATCCCAGCAGGAGGCCGGCCAAGAAGTCGTCGCCCGCCAAGAAGCCGTCGCCCGCGAAGAGGCCGGCCCCGGCGAAGAAGTCCGCACCGGCGAAGAAGCCCGCACCCGCCAAGAAGAGCGCGGCGAAGAAGTCCCCTGCCAAGAAGGCCTCCCCGCCTGCCAGGAAAGCGGCCGCGAAGAAGTCGGCCCCCGCGAAGAAGACCGCCGCGAAGAAGAGCGGTTCATCACCGAAGCGAGCGGCCAGGAAGACATCCGCACGCGCCGATCGCCGGAGGTAGCCGGGCATGCCCAGGACAGAAGAGGACACCCCCGACACCGGCGAATCAGGTATCGGCCGGTTGCGTGAAGAACTCTCGAAGTACGTCGGCGCGCAGGTGGAGCGCCTGGCAGACAAGGCCGGCGACAAACTGACCGATGTCACCGGGCAGCTCACCGGCATCGCGGAGAACGGCGGATCGCTCCCCGCCATCGGCTCCCGCATCCTCAAGGGCGAGTCGCCGGTGAAGGCCTTCGTCTCCGAGAAGGCGAAGGGGGTGAAGGACAACGTCGTGGACAAGGCCAAAAGCGCGTTCGGCGGCGGTGGAAAGGGCGGGAGCAAGCCGGGCGACACCAAGGTGACGAGCATCATCGAGGTCCTGGACGTCGGTGTGCCGCTCCGTACCGCGTACGACCACTGGACGCAGTACGACAAGTTCAGCGGCTTCACCAAGGGCGTCCAGGACGTGTCGCAGAGCGATGAGGTGACGACGGACTGGAAGGCGAAGGTCGGCCCGTCCACCCGCGGCTTCAAAGCGACCATTCAGGAGCAGGTGCCGGACGACCGCATCCTCTGGACATCGGAAGGCGCCAAGGCCACCACCCGTGGTGCCGTCAGCTTCCACGAGCTGACGCCGACTCTTACCCGCATCGTTCTTGTCGTCGAGTACTACCCGTCCGGATTCTTCGAGAAGACCGGCAACCTGTGGCGCGCTCAAGGCCGCCGCCTGCGACTGGACTTCAAGCATTTCCAGCGGTACGTCACGCTCACCGACGAAGAGCCCGAGGATGCCTGGCGCGGCGAGATCCGGGACGGGGAGGTCGTGCGTACGCACGAAGAGGCGATGGAGGAGGAAGAGGCGGCGCAGGAAGAGGAAGACGGCTACGAGGACGAGGAGGGGGAGGAGGGCGACGAGGACGAGGAAGGCGACGAGGGCGAGGAAGGTGAGTGGGAGGACGAGGACGAGGAACCGGAAGACGAAGAAGGTGAAGAGGACGAAGAGGACGCAGAGGACGAGGACGAGGAAGACGGCGAAGAGGTAGAGGACGAGGAAGAGGAGTGAGAAGTTCTGTGACCGATGTCGATTTCCGGCAGGCGAACCCCGCTGTTCCGGGTCCGAGTACCACCAATCTCGCCGACATCCTCGAACGCGTCCTCGACAAGGGCATCGTCATCGCCGGTGACATCAAGATCGACCTGCTCGACATCGAACTGCTCACCATCCGGCTGCGGCTGTTCGTGGCGTCGGTGGACACCGCGAAGAAGGCCGGCATCGACTGGTGGGAGACCGACCCGGCGCTCAGCTCCGGCGCCGCGCGCAGCGCCCTGCTGGACGAGAACCGGGAGCTGCGCGAGCGCCTGGCCGCCCTCGAAGCCGGCCTGGACGAGACATCGGCCGCGCCCCCCGCTGCGGCCCGGAGCAAGGCGAAGGAGAGACCAGGGACATGAGTACGCCCGCCCCCGGCCTCCCGGAAGCCACCGCCACGTATGTCTTCGCCGTCTGCCACCGCCTGGATCCGGCCTCCCTCGCCTCCCTCGCCGCTCTGTCCGGGCTCACCGCGAACGCGCCCGTCCGCGCGCTGTCCTTCGGGTCGCTGACGGCTGTCGTCCAGCACGTCGAGGCGGCCCATTTCACCGAAGAGGCATGGCAGGCACGCCTCTCCGACCGAAGCGAACTGGAGCGCTGCGCCGTCGCCCATCACCAGGTGGTTTCCGCAGCCGCCGCCGGCGGACCCGTCGTACCCCTCGCCCTGGCCACGCTCTACCGTGGCGACGAACGCGCCCGTCAGGCCCTCCAGCAGGACGCCGACCGCTTCCACGCGGCGCTGCGGCGCGTCGAGGGACGCGTCGAATGGGGTGTGAAGGTGTACGCCCCGGCAGCGTCGACGGCGCCCCCGGAGCCGGTCGCCGCGTCGCCCGCAAGGACCGTGCCGGCCGCGTCGACCGCAGGGCCCGTACGGACCGCGCCGACCGCCCCGGGCCGCGGTACGGCGACCGCCCCGGGAGCGGGGCGCGCCTACCTGGACCGGCAGCGAGGTCTCCAGCGGCGCCGGGAACAGCGGCACGACGAGGCGCTCCGCACGGCCGACACCGTGGACACCACCCTGAGCGCCCTGGCCGCCGCCTCCCGGCGGCTGCGCACCCACGGTCAGGAACTGACGGGGTCACGGGAGACGCAGGTCCTCAACGCGGCGTACCTGGTGGCGGCGGACCGGGCCGACGACATCGCCGGTGCGGTGGAGTCGCTCCGGCGGCTGACCGGGGCGCGGATCGAGATGTCGGGACCGTGGGTGCCGTACTCCTTCGCCGGCGAGGTGTGACGCGTGACGACACACGGGACGGTCCCCTGGAACACCCCTGAGCCGCTGTCCGGTCCCATCGGCGTCCCGCTCGTCGATCTGCTGGACCGTGTCCTGGCGACCGGGGTGGTGGTGAGCGGCGATCTGGTCATCGCGATCGCCGACGTGCCCCTGGTCCGGCTGTCACTGCACGCCCTGCTCTCCTCGGTCAGCGAACGAGTTCCCGCCCCCTGGGCGGACGGAGGCCCCCTGTGACCACCGCACCCGCACCAGGCACGCCGGTCCCCGGCACGCTCCCGCCCGGCGCCACCCGGTTCGACGTGGACCGCGACCAGATGGGGCGCGACCTCGTGGCGCTGGTTCTGACCGTCGTCGAACTGCTCCGCCAGCTCATGGAGCGCCAGGCGATCCGCCGTGTCGAACAGGGCGATCTCACCGACGATCAGGTGGACCGGATCGGAACGACCCTCATGCTGCTGGACGAACGCATGACCGAGTTGTGCGAGCAGCACGGGCTGACCGCCGAGGATCTCAACCTCGATCTCGGCCCGCTGGGAACGCTGCTGCCACGGGACTGACACCACTCGAATGGCGGCCCGACGCCATGACGGGCAGAGTGGAAAGAGGGAACGTGGCGTTTCTCGTATTCGGAAGGGAAAATCCCTCATGGCAGCCAATGATTCCGCGTTGTCCGCACCGTCCACCCACAAGGATGGCGCGGTCAAGGGAAAGACCAACATCGCCGACTCGGTCGTTTCGGCCATCGCCGGTATCGCCACCCGTGAAACGTCCGGCGTGTACGCGATGGGCGGAGGTATGTCCCGCACCCTGGGCGCCGTGCGCGACCGGGTAGGCGCCTCGGACGACCCCACGCGTGGCGTCAAGGTCGAAGTGGGCGAGAAGCAGACGGCGATCGACCTCGAAGTGGTGGTCGAGTACGGTACGCCGATATCCAAAGCCGCCGGATCGATCCGGTCCAACGTGTCCGACGCCGTCGAAACAATGACGGGACTGGAAGTCGTCGAAGCCAATGTGAGCATTCTCGACGTCCATGTACCCGGGGCCGAGGACGAGGAAGACAGTAATGCGTCGAACGGATCACGCGTGCAGTGACACGGCAGTGTCATAGCGGCGGCATCGCGGCGCCGGAAGACGGCGGAAAGGCCGTACCGGAGTAATCCGGTACGGCCTTTCCGTGATTCCGGCCGTGATTCCGGGGGCGCCGTGGTCCTCCGCCGTCCGGCGCGCGGAAGAATGACGGCGTGACTGTGGATCCGGTGGACCCGAGCCTTTCCGGCCAGACCTCGTCCAGCGACGAGATGTACACCCCGCTGCGCGACTTCCTCCGTACGGAGACCGGCAGCGCCGCCGTCCTGCTGACCGCGACCCTGGCCGCGCTCATCTGGGCCAACGCCGCCCCCGGGACGTACACGTCGTTCTGGCACGCGCACATCTCGATCCACGTCAGTTCCGCGAGCGTCGCGCTCGATCTGCGCGAGTGGGTCAACAGCGGTCTGATGACCCTGTTCTTCTTCGTCGTGGGGCTGGAGACCCGGCGCGAGTTCGACATGGGGGAACTGCGCGAGCGTAAACGCCTCACCCTGCCGCTGCTCGCCGGTATCAGCGGGATGCTCGTCCCGGTCGCCATCTACCTGGCCTTCAACGCGGGACACGACTCGGCCCACGGCTGGGGCACCGCCATCTCCACGGACACCGCGTTCGCGCTCGGCATGCTCGCCGTGTTCGGCACGCGGCTGCCCAGGGGACTGCGCGTCTTCATCCTCACCGTCTCCGTCGTGGACGACTTCGTGGTGCTCGCCGTGATCGCGATCGCCTACAGCGAGCACGTCAACGCCGTCGCTCTCGGGGTCGCGCTGGGGATCTTCGCCGTGGTCCTGCTGGTACGGGCCGCCGGGGTGGCCGGCGGGGTGGTGTACGGGGTGCTGGCGGTGGCCGTCTGGGTGGGTCTGCTGAAGTCAGGGGTGGACCCGGTCGTCACCGGCCTGGCCATGGGGCTGCTGACCTACGCCTACCCGGCGTCCCGCAGCGATCTGGAGCGGGCGAGCGGCCTGTTCCGGCTCTTCCGTGAGCAGCCGACCCCGGAGCTGGAGCGTTCCCTGCGCGCCGGCCTCGCCACGGCGATCTCCCCGAACGCGCGGTTGCAGCGGATCTACCACCCCTGGTCGAGCTATGTGATCGTGCCGGTCTTCGCCCTCGCCAACGCCGGCATCGCCCTGAGCGGCGACGAGCTGTCACGGGCCTTCGGATCCCCGATCACCCTCGGCATCATCGTCGGCTACCTGGTGGGCAAGCCCGTGGGAACCCTCGCCGCGTCGACCCTGACGACCTGGCTGAGCCGTGGACGGCTGCGCCCACCGGTCGGCTGGGGTGCCACAGCGGTCGGCGGCACCATCTCCGCCGTCGGCTTCACCGTGGCGCTGCTGATCTCCGCGCTCGTCTTCGAGGGCGACCGGCTGTCGGAGGCGAAGATCGGCATCCTCGTCGTGCTGATCGGCTCCTTCGCCGTCACCTGGCTGCTCACCTGGGTCATCAACAGGCTCCCGAGGCCCCTGCGGATCCGCACGCTGCTCGGCAAGGCCGAGTCCGTCATCGACCTCTCCGTACCCGTCGACCCGGCCCACGACCACGTGCGCGGTCCGCTGGACGCGCACGTGACGCTGGTCGAGTACGGCGACTTCGAGTGCCCGTACTGCGGGCTGGCCGAGCCCGTCATCCGCGAACTGCTCGTGGACGACGGGGACATCCGGTACGTCTGGCGCCACCTGCCCCTCATCGACGTCCACCCCAACGCGCAGCTGGCGGCGGAAGCGTCCGAGGCGGCGGGCGCCCAGGGCCGTTTCTGGGAGATGCACGATCTCCTGCTGGTCCACCAGGGCGACCTGCTCCCCGTCGACCTGCTCCGCTACGCGGAGGAGGTGGGGCTCGACACCGAGCGCTTCCACCGGGACCTGCGGGAGCACGAGGGAGCCGACCGGGTCGCCGAGGACGTCGACTCCGCCGACATGAGCGGCGTGTCCGGGACACCGACCTTCTTCGTCAACGGGCGCCGCCACCACGGCGCGTACGACATCAGCGGTCTCTCCGCCGCTGTCCGCGCCGCGCGGGAGCGGTCCGGCCTGCTGAGGCCCTGACGTGTCTTTCCGGCGGTCCTGACCGGAGCGATCAGAGCTTCAGGAAGTCGAGCAGTGCCGGGTTGACGACCTCGGGGTGGGTCCAGGCCACGTTGTGCGGCCCGCCCTCGACGGTGACGAAGGTCAGGTCCTTGATGAGCTCCGGGAGCCGCTTCGCCGTGTTGTCGTACGGGAGGATCCGGTCGGCGTCCCCGTGGATGAGCAGGGTCGGTACGTCGATCTTCGGCAGGTCCTCGCGGAAGTCGGTCAGCCAGGTGTCGACGCAGGCGTACGCCGCGTGCGCGGAGGCGGCGACGGCGACGTTGAAGCTGCTGTTCCAGGCCTGGTCGCTGATCCGGGTGCCGCGGTACTGGTCGACGTTGTAGAAGTTGTCGAGGAAGTTCTTGAAGTACGCCGGACGGTCGGCGACCACGGCGGCCTTGATCCCGTCGAAGATGGCCCGGTCGACGCCCTCGGGGTTGTCCGGCGTCTTGAGCAGGTAGGGCGGGATCGCGCCCATCAGTACGGCCTTGATGACCCGGCCGGAGCCGTACGTACCGAGGTAGCGGGTGACCTCGCCGGTGCCCATGGAGAAGCCGACCAGGGTCACGTCGGGCAGGGCGAGGTGGTCGAGGAGGGTGTTGAGGTCGGCGGCGAAGGTGTCGTAGTCGTACCCCACGGAGGGCTGGCTGGAGTTGCCGAACCCCCGCCGGTCGTAAGTGATCACACGGTATCCGGCCGACAGGAGGACTCGCTCCTGCCGCTCCCATGAGTGCCCGTTGAGCGGGTAGCCGTGGATGAGGACGACGGGCTGTCCGCTGCCGTGGTCCTCGTAGTAGATGTCGATGGGGGCGGTGTTCTCGTGCCCGACGGTCACGAACGGCATGACAGTGCCTGCTTTCTCCGTCTTGACGGCTTCGCTCGGTGGCTTCCGCGCCTGTTCGAGGCAGCGCTCGATCGACACCCCCGGGACCGGGCGCGGTATTTCCGCCCGATGCGATCAGCGCTCCGGCGACCGGCCGGCTGATCGCCGGACCGTTCGCGCCACCCCTGCTGCTGACGCTTTGCCTTCCATCAAACGCCGCCTCGGGCGCCCTCGCCACCGGGCCCTGGGGACGAGGCCCCGGGCTCACGCGTCAGCGACGCAGCGCGGCCTCAAGATCCCGCTCGACCGGGAAACGTCCCGCCGTCCCGGTCATGTCGAGCAGCCGCTGCACCGACGGGTGCAGCGGGCCGACGAGCCGCAGGTCGTAGCGGTGGGAAGCGGAGGACAGCAGATGCACGATCGCCGAATCGGCGAAGCCGACCCGGGAGAGGCCGATCACGACCCGGGAGGCGCCCGCCCGTCCGGCGTCACTGATCGCGAGCTCTATGTCCGGCACGGCGTCGACGTCCACGTCGCCCGCCAGATCCACCACGTACGCGTCCCGCTCGGGACGGTGCGTCACGACGGCTTGATCCGGCACCGGGGGATGGTCGGGGCTCATGGGGCCACAGCATGCCATGGGCAGCGCGGCAGCCGTCGGGTTGATCACCTGATGATCGGCAGTCGTGCCGTAACGATCGTCGGACGGTCCGTCACGGGACCGTCCGGTCACCGTGCGGTCACCGCGCGGTCAATGACGGACCCTCGCCCTGATCAGTTTGCCGCCGTCCCCGAGCGGGACGACCGTGACGTCCGCCAGGCGGTGCACCAGGGGCCAGCCGTAGCCGCCGGGCTGCCAGTCGTCCCCGTGTTCCTTGTGCACGGGGTGGAGCGCGCTCGGATCCTGCACCGTGATCTCCACCGCTCCGCCACGGTCGGAGATCCGGAAAGCGGTGACCCCGCCGGCGTGCCGGATGGCGTTGGTCACCAGTTCCGACACCACGAGCAGCACATCGACCATCGTGGGCCCGGGCAGCGCGGGCGCGCGCCCGTCCATGAAGGAGCGCGCCAGCGCACGCGCCTCGGCCGTGTCCGCCGGGCGCGCGTCAAGCCAGGCCGCTCCGCCCGTGACGGCGTTGTCCGCTGCGTCGTCGACCGTTGTCATCCCCCGCACCCCCGTACGCGGCTCTGGTTCATGCCGTGAGTTCCTGCCCGTGCGTGTGCCCTGAGTGGCATGCGGTGAACGCGCTCTCCGTGGCCTCAGGCCCGGCGGAGAGCATCGCATGTTCCCGTGTGCGTGAACCAGTGTGCTCGCACACACCGCTCCGTCCCGCCGGTTTGCCGCAAGTGCACCCTCGGGGAGTGTTCTCCCACCGCGAGCGGAATGATGCTCCCGTAGTCGCATATGCTTCCGGCCGATAACAGCACGGGGTGACCGGCGCCGCCGGGTGAGGGGTGGAGTGTGATGGAGTTGCCCGTGAGCCTCCCGTCGCGTTCCGCAGGGGGCGTCCGTACGGCCGGCCTGGTGCCGTCCCAGGACGTCAGCGCCGTTGTACGCGATTCCCTGTGGTCCGTCGAAGCGGTCATGCTGCTCGTCGAGGACGACTCGGGAGACGCGCTGCTCGTCGAGGAGATGCTCGTCGACAGCGACCTGGACTCCTCGCTCACCTGGTGCAAGACGCTGGCCGAGGCACAGCGGTTCCTCGCCACCGCCACCACCCCGGTCTGTGTCCTCCTCGACCTCCACCTGCCGGACGTCCACGGCGTCGACGCCGTCACCCGTATCGTCCGCAGCGCCCCGGACGCCGCCATCGTCGTCCTCACCGGCATGGCCGAGGGCGAGGCCGGGCTCTCGGCCGTCGCGACCGGCGCCCAGGACTACCTCGTCAAGGGACGCTTCGACCCGGAGTCGCTGAGCAGAGCCGTCCGGTACGCGCTCCAGCGCAAGCAGGTCGAGCAGGCCTCGGCCGCCCTGCGGGCCAACGAACTGATGGCGCAGGAGAACGCCCGGCTGGAACGCGGCCTGCTGCCCGTTCCCCTGCTGCGCGGCGAGGACTTCGAGGCGGTCGCCCGGTACGAGCCGGGCCGCGCCCACGGCCTGCTCAGCGGCGACTTCTACGACGTCGTGCAGACCGCCGACGGCACCGTGCACGCCGTCATAGGCGACGTGTCCGGCCATGGCGCCGCCGAAGCCGCCCTCGGGGTCTGTCTGCGGGTCGCCTGGCGCACCGCCGTCCTGTGCGGCACACGCCAACTGGAACAGGTACGCCTGCTGGAGGAGATCCTGGTCGCCGAGCGCGCCGACCACCATGTCTTCGCCACGGTCACCTCGCTCGCCTTCCCGCCCGGCGGCCGGACGGTGCGGATCGTACGGGCCGGGCACCCGGGACTGCTCGTACGCCACCGTGCCGAGGTGCGCTGGGAGGAGCCCCGGGTGGGCATGGCCCTGGGGCTGCTGCCCGGCGTGGGACGCTGGACCGAGACCGAACTGCCGCTGCCGGAGGGCGGCCATGTGGTGCTCTTCACCGACGGCCTCTTCGAAGGCCGTACGGGTCCCTCGACCCGGCTCGGCGAGGACGGGCTGCTGGCCCTGGCCAGAAAACACGGCGGACTGCCGGCGAACGCCTTCGTCGACGCGCTGGTCGAGGAGGCGACCGAGGGAGCGGCCCCGTACGGCGGACTGGCCGACGACGTCGCCGTACTCCATCTCGGCTGGGGCGACACTCGATGAGTACCCTGACCGCGAAGAGCAATACGGAGAACATGACGAGCAACGAGCAGAACTCCCGGCGCCCCTCGGCGTGGCACACCCTGCGGGGCCGGCTCTCCGTGCGGGGCTGGGTCCAGCTGATCCTCGCGGCCATGGTGCTGGTGGTGTGCGGCTGCACGGCCGCCGCCGGATTGCTGCTGGCGCGGGCGAACGACCGCACCACCGAACTCGTCGACCGTATCCAGCCCGCGCGGTCCAACGTGTTCCAGCTCCAGAAGTCCCTGCTCGACCAGGAGACCGGAGTACGCGGCTTCGCGCTGACCGCCGACCCGTCCTTCCTCGCCCCCTACGACCAGGGCCTCAAGGACGAGCGGCGCTTCACCGGCCGGGTCAAGATCATCGTCGCCGGCGACCCCGTGTTCACGCAGGACCTCGCCCACATCACGCGGGCCGCCGAACAGTGGCGGAGCGAGGAGGCCGAGCCGCTGATCGCGTCCGTACGGACCCGGGGCGCCGAGGCGGCCTCCGCGGAGCGGGTGACACAGAGCAAGGCCGCGTTCGACAGGCTGCGCGACCTGTTCGCCGTCCAGCAGAGCCACCTCGACCAGGCCAGGGAGGAGGCGCGCGCGGAACTCACCGGCGCGCGTGAGCTGCGCGACATCGTGCTCGTCGTGGTCCTGATCGTTTTCGTCCTCTCGGTGGCGGGCCTCGCCTTCGTGCTGCACCGCATGGTCGGCCGGCCGCTGAACACCCTGCGCGCCGCGTCCGACCGGGTGCGCGCCGGAGCGTTCGACCACCGCATCCAGGTCGGTGGTCCGTCCGACCTGCGGGCCGTCGGCGCCGCCGTCGAGGACATGCGCCGGCGCCTCGCCGACGAACTCGCCGTGACCCGCGCGCGGGAAACCCTGCTCGCGGAACAGGCCGAGGAACTGCGCCGCTCCAACTCCGAGCTGGAGCAGTTCGCGTACGTGGCCTCGCACGACCTGCAGGAGCCGCTGCGCAAGGTCGCCTCCTTCTGTCAGCTGCTGGAGAAGCGCTACGGCGACGAGCTGGACGACCGGGGCAAGCAGTACATCGACTTCGCGGTCGACGGCGCCAAGCGCATGCAGATCCTGATCAACGATCTGCTCACCTTCTCCCGGGTCGGCCGGGTGCACGACGCCTGGCAGCCCGTCCCGATGGACAAGGTCCTCGACCGGGCGCTGGGCAACCTCGCGCTGGCCATCGAGGAGTCCGACGTCACCCTCGTACGGCAGGACCCGCTGCCGGAGGTCACCGGCGACCCGACGACCCTCGCCATGCTCTGGCAGAACCTCGTCGGCAACGCCATCAAGTTCCGCACGCCCGGCGAGCCCCCCCGGATCACCATCGGCTGCACCCGGGAAGGCGACGAGTGGCATGTGACCGTCGCCGACAACGGCATCGGTGTCGCGCCCGAATTCGCCGAGAAGGTCTTCATCATCTTCCAGCGGCTGCACGCCAGGGACGAGTACGAGGGCACCGGCATCGGACTGGCGCTGTGCCGCAAGATCGTCGAGTTCCACGGAGGCAGGATCTGGCTGGAGTCCGGCGAGGGGGGCGGCACCCGCATCCACTTCACCGTGCCCGCCCTTGCCGGGGAGGCCACTGTCACCGAAGCCGCCGGGCCCGCCCGGTCCGCCGTCCCCGGCCCGTCCGGTGCCCCCGACGACGTTCCCGCCGTCCCCGGCCTCCCCGAGGCCTCGGAGCAGTCCGCCGACGCCCTCCTCACCACTCCGCCCGGAGCCGCCCAGTGACCATCCCCGTACAGCCCATCGAGGTCCTGCTCGTCGAGGACGACGCGGGTGACGAACTGATGACCCGCGAAGCCTTCGAGGACAACAAGATCCGCAACACCCTCCACGTGGTGCGCGACGGGGAGCAGGCCCTCGACTTCCTCTACCGGCGCGGTGAGCACGAGGAGGCCCCCCGGCCCGACCTCATCCTGCTCGACCTCAACCTGCCGAAGTACGACGGACGCCAGGTGCTGGAGCAGATCAAGACCGACCCGGAACTGGCCCTGATCCCCGTCGTGGTCCTCACCACCTCGTCCGCCGAGGAGGACATCATGCGCAGCTACAAACTGCACGCCAACGCGTATGTGACCAAGCCCGTCGACCTGGACCAGTTCATCGCCGCCGTCCGGCAGATCGACGAGTTCTTCGTGACCGTGGTGCGGCTCCCCGGCCGTGGGTGACACGCCTCACGGAAAATGGCGGGCATACCGTCGGCATGTGCGGGCATAAGGCGATCGGAGAAGGGGGTCCCGATCGCCGCACCGGCGCGCGGGCAGGAGCGTATGAACCAGCAGACCATGATCGGTACGGCCTTCCCGTCCACCGCGACGGACCCCGTACAGCCGCTGCGCCGCGCGAGCCAGTACACCGGCGAGCCGGGGTGCATAGCGGAGGCCAGGCAGCTCGCCGTCCGGTTCCTGCAGCAGCTCGAAGCCGAATGGCTCGCCGTCCTCGGCGGCCACACGCGCGACGATCTGCTGCTGGTCGTGAGTGAGCTGGTCACCAACGCGGAGCGGCACAGCCACGGGCCGTACCTGCTGGAGCTGGAGGGCACCGACCGGCAGGTGACCGTGACCGTGTACGACAGCAGCTCGACGCTGCCCCGGCGCTTCGCCAAGGACCCCACCCGGCTGGGCGGGCACGGCATGGAGATCGTGCATGTGCTCAGCGACCGGCTCACCGCCGAGCGGGTACCGGTCGGCAAGCGGGTCCAGGCCGTGTTCGACCTGGCGCGGCGGACGGTCGCGGCCTGACGGACCGCACGGACCGGGACCCGGATCGCGCTACGACTCCGGGTCCCGTAGCGCGACCGTGGGGCCGCGGACACCCTCAGGCGCCTTACATCCGTACGGGAACCCCGCCTCGGACCAGGCCCCGCCGGACCAGGCCCCGCCGGACCAGGCCCCGTCGGGCCGGGCAGGACCTAGGACCGCCTGCCGAACCAGTCCACGCACAGCACCAGCGCGTCGTCCATCGACTCGGCCTCACGGTAGGCCGTCAGCTCACGGAGCACCGCGCGCGGCACCATGGCGGCGGGCAGCAGGCTCGTCGCGCTGATCGCCCGGGCCAGCGCCCGCTCCCCGTACACCTCGCCCTGCGGCGAGACCGCCGCGTACACCCCGTCGCTGACGAAGAACAGCCGGTCGCCGGGCAGGACCTGGAACCGCTGTGCCACATAGTCGGACTCCTCGAACATGCCGAGGGGCAGCTGGGCGTCGAGGTCGATACGTTCCACGGTCTTGTCCCGCTGACGCCACAGCTGAGGGGAACCGGCGTCGACCGCTTCGACCCAGCCGGTGGCCAGCTCGAAGCGGAGCAGCAGGGTGGAGACGTAGGACGCCCCCCGGTGCTGTTCGTACAGCGCCTGGTCCGCCAGCGCCGCCTGGTCCGCGATACCGATCCCGGCCCTGCGGGCGTTGCGCAGCGCGTTGACGGCGAGATTGGTGAGCAGGGACGCCTGGATGCCCTCGCCCATGCCGTTCGTCACCGCGAGCGTCAGCTCCTCGGCGTCGGCGGCCCAGTCGAAGTTGTCACCGTGGATGGCGTAGGCGGGCTCCAGCTGCGCACCGATCGCGTACTCCTCGGCGGTGCAGGCCCGGGCGGGCAGCAGCTCCCACTGCATCTCCGCCGCCAGGGTCAGCCGGTTCACCCTGCGCGCCCGCTGATAGAGATCGGTGTCCCGCTCGGCCACCAGGATCTCGTGCCCGAGCAGCTCGGCCACCTGCGTCAGCCCCTCCACGGTGTCCGGGGTGGAGCGGTCGGCCGGCAGCCGGACCGTGAGGATGCCGAGCCGCTCACCGCGGACCGTGACCGGCAGATGATGGTCCACGGCGTCCCGGTGCCTGGCCTCCTGTTCGTGCGGCTCCTGGCTGCCGAAGGCCCGGCCCTCCGGGGTGTTGTGCAGCGACAGCGCCTCGTCGGGGTGGGCGACGCCGTTGACCGGCTGGAGCACCGTGAGCCCGTAGTCGGCGAGATAGAGCTGTACGGACACCGCGCCGTACACCGAGGCGAGCTGGCCCCGCAGCGTGTCCACCAGGGCATGCGGCGCCGCTGCGCGGACCGCTCTTTCCACATCCGCGAGTAGAGTCACTGTCGTTCTGGCCTTCTTCTTACGAGGTCGGGTCCGTCTGGGCTGACAAAGGCCCGTGCCGGATGAAAGAGTGGATCGATGTCCCGCTTCACTGGTCAGTCGCGCCAACGCGAGCAGGTTGCCGAGGCCGTCTCAGCCGCTTCGGAACTGCTCGAGGTGCTGTGGGGGCGTGGCCAGGAGGCGGCGCCTTCGGGGCCGGTCTCCCCTTCCCAGCTACGTGCCCTTCTCGTCATCGAAAAGCATGAGGGCGCGAACCTCCGCACGCTCGGCGAAGTCCTCGGCTCGCGTCCCTCCTCGCTGAGCAGGCTCTGCGACCGCATGGAGGCCATGGGCCTCGTGGTCCGCTCGCCCAGCCCGACGAGCCGCCGGGAGGTCGAGCTGCGCCTCAGCCGGCGGGGGCACAAAGTGCTCGACGAGTACCGCGCCTTCCGCACCCGCGAGGTCGGCATCGTGCTGGAGCGGATGGACCCCTCGGACGTGGTGATGCTCGCGGAGGGGCTCGCCGCGTTCCGTGCCGCGGCGGCGGGCCGGCTCGGGGCCCTGGGCAGCGAACCCGCCGACGCCGGAGAGCGGAGCCACGTGGCGGACAGCGCATAGCTTCATTCGGGCCCACTTCCTGGCATCGGCACGTTACTCTCCGCGCAAAGTCCTCGTGCGGAAGCAGAGAACAGATTGTTGCCCACCAGAGAATGTTGTCAAATGGCAACTATCGCTTCTATCGTGGTGGCACCGTGTAGTCAGCCGTGGGGCCGCGAGCTGTGCGGCCGGGCGGCGCCGTCTCCCGACCTCTTCTACAGCCCTTGAAGGATCTCCGTGTTCCCTTCCGACAGCGCAGGACAGGCCATGGGACTGGCCGCGAGGCAGAACGGCGACGCGATCGTTCTCGCCGTCAGCGGTGATCTCGACCTGGAGAACATCGCCCCCCTCGCCACCGCGCTGGCCGAAGCGGGCGAGACCGTGACGGGTCCCGTCGTGGTGGACCTCTCCCGCGTCAGCTTCGCCGACTCCACGACGGTCAACGTGCTGTTGCAGGCCCACGGCACGCTGGGCCCGAGACTGCGCCTGGCCGAGCCCTCCGCCTTCGTGCGGCGGTTGTTCGCGGTCATCGGGCTCGAACACGCCCTGCCGGTGTACGGCACGGTCGGCGACGCCCTCGCGGCCGACGCCCCGTCGACGTCACTCGCCCCTGACGGCCGCGAGTGACGAGGAGAACGACCGCAGTCCCGCGAGGAGATGGCGGCGCTCACCCGCCGGCATCCGGCGCATGACCTCCGCGATCTCCGCCGCCCGCCGGGAGCGGTAGTCCGCCAGCAGCGCCGCGCCCTCCGGGGTGAGCGCCAGCTCTATCCCCCGGCGGTCCGCGAGCACCGGTCGGCGCTCCAGCAGACCGGCCGCCTCCATCCCGCCGCAGACGCGGCTCGCGCGGGGGAGTGTCAGCCCGACCGCCCTGGCCGCCCCGGTCAGATTGATCCCCGGGCGCTCCTGGACGATCAGCAGGATTCTCAGCCGGTGGGGGAGCAGCCGGCGGTCGACGGCGGCGGCCGCACCGGCCGCGATCTCCGTGACGGCCTCCGCGGACACGGCGAGCTGTTCCGCGGCTTCGCGCAGGGCCTCCGCCGATGCCGGGGGCCGGGGTCCTTCCATGTGCCCATCCGTTCCGCGTGTCGCCGCCGGCGGGGCGCGACACGCTGTCCGACCACTGCTGCCCTTCCCGCTCATCCGTATTTCACACGACGACGGGACGCGTCACCAGTTGCCGGGCCGGGGGAACCGGGGCCCGGGGTGACGGCGGGACCCCGGGCACGGGTCGGGTGAGCTACGCCGCCATCCCTGTTCGACCGGTTCAGCCGCCCTTGGGTCCGGGGACACCCATGGGCTCGGCTCGCGGGGGTACACGGCGAGAGGACCAGGGCGTCAGAGGAGTCCGACCTTCGGGGTGAACCAGATGAACCACGTACCCATGAGCGACAACGAGTCCTCACCGCCGGCGGAGTGGGACTGCCGTCCACAGCTGGCGGCCGAGGCCCGGGAGGCCACCTACGGATTCCTCGCCGGGCTGTATCCGACACCGTCCGCCCACACGGCCCAGAACCTGGTCCTGGTCGTCTCCGAGCTGGTGACGAACGCCCTGCGGCACGCGGGGGACGTCAGCTCTCTGCGACTGCGCGCGGACCGGCAGAGCCTGCAGATCGTCGTCGACGACCCCAGCTCTGCGCAGCCGCAGGACCGTACGCCCGACCTCACCGGCCGCACCGGCGGCTTCGGCTGGCCGATGATCCAGCGCCTGGCCCAGCGGGTCACCGTCCGGGCCCGCCCCGGCGGCGGCAAGACCATCCGGGCGGTACTCGCGCGGTAGTGCGGACGCCCTCTCGCGTTTTCGCCGCCCGGCGGCCGCGCAGCCTTCCGGGGAGCGAAGGAGCGGTATGCGCGAGTTCGGATTCGGATACGGACGCCGGTACGGATACGGATATGGTGCGGGCGTCATCGGCCTGCTGCTGGTGCTGGCGGGGTGTACGGACGGTGGTCCTTCCGCGCCTCACGACAGAGCACCGTCCCCGCCGCCCCGGCCCTCCGCGTCGCGGTCGGTCTCCGCGCCGGTGCCCGAGCCCGCGTCCAGCCCCATCGCGTCCGCCTCCCCGTCCGGGTCCGGGTCCGCGTCCGAGGGCAGGAGCCGGGCCGCCTGCGCGGACACCGACTGCGAGATCGAGCTGGGCGCGGGTGACGAGGTCCGCTTCCGCGCCCGCGAGGGCGTCGACCGTTTCGGCGTCACCGCCGTGGACGGGAAGGGCGTCACGTGGCGTCTGCCGGGTGCTCAGCGGTGCGGCGCGTCCGGACCCGGTGGGATCCATGTGGTGGGCGACGACGACGGGTGCCGGGGAACGGTCGGGGCGGGCACCACACTCACGGCGGAGGGCGTCACGGTGACGTTCCTCGATGTCGGGGAGAAGACGGTCCGTATCCGGCTCAGCCCGCGTCCGTAGGGCTACGCTGGGTGCTCGCGTTCGATTGGTGATCGATTGGTGATCGATTAACCGGTGATCGGTGAAGAGCACCCACGAGGAGAGCGATGCCGGAGCAGGACCCGGGCACCCTTCCGTACTACACACGGCCGGGGATCATGACCTCGGCGGGCCGGTTCGCGCCGCTGTTCGACGTGTTGCCGCGTGGTGTGCCGGCGCTCGCGGGCATCGCCCAGGGGCTGCTGATACACGAGCATGTCGCGCACGCGTACGGGCGGACACTCTCCGACGAGGACCACGCCGCTGTGCACATCCGCCGCGTCGAGGAGCTGCTGGAGCGGATCGCCGCCCGGGATCCCCGTCCGCTGGACACCGCTCGGCCGCTGCCGGACCGGATACCGGCGAACTGCGGGCATTTCAGCGTCCTCATGGTCGCGATGCTGCGCGCCCAGGGCACCCCGGCCCGGGCGCGCTGCGGCTTCGCCGGTTACCTGGGCGCGGGCACGTTCGAGGACCACTGGGTGTGCGAGTACTGGAACTCCGGGGAGCGGCGCTGGGATCTCGTCGACGCGCAGCTCGACGCCCGGCAGCGGATGATGTTCCGGATCGATTTCGATCCCACGCGAGTGCCTCGCGACCGTTACCTGACGGCCGGTGAAGCCTGGCGGCGGTGCCGCGCGGGGACGGCGGACCCGGAAAGGTTCGGGCTCCGTCTCCGGAAGCGGGCCGGTCTGTGGTGGATCGCCGGCAACCTGATGCGGGACGCCGCCGCGCTGGGCGGCGTCGAGCTGCTGCCGTGGGACGCCTGGGGCGCGATGCCCCGGCCGCACGAGACGATCGACGACGAGCGGGCCGCCTTCTTCGACGGTCTCGCCGCCCTCACGGGCACGCCCGACACGGGCTTCGACGCGTTGCGGCGGCTCGGTGAGGAGGATGCCCGGCTGCGCGTGCCGGAGAAGGTGTACAACGCGCTGCGCGAACGCGAGGAAGCGATTCCGCGTACGGGCGAAGCCCGAGCCGTCTGAACAGCGATGCGGGCCCGGCCTCGGCGGCCGGGCCCGCACGCGTGTCCCGGGAAGTCCCGGGAGGGAGCGATCAGCTGGTGTAGGCCTCCAGCTCGGAGAGCTGTCCGGCCGGCCAGCCGGTGTTACCGGTGAAGGTCAGCCGGAGGTAGCGGGTCGACGTGCCGTCCAGGTTGACGGTCACGGTGTTGTTGCTCGACGGGTTGAAGGTGTATCCCGCCGAAGCCTTCAGCGTGGTGTACGAGGAGTTGTTGGTGCTCCCCAGCACGCTCAGGGTCTGCGTACGGGTGGCCCACGACGACGACGGAGGAAGCTTCAGCACCAGGCGCTTGACCGCCTTCGCCGCACCGAGGTCGACGGTGACGGACTGCGGCCAGGCGTTGTTCGTGCTCTCCCAGTAGGTGTTGGCGTTGCCGTCGACCGCGTTGCCCGCGCCGTACACGTCCGCGTGGCCCGTCTCGGTGATCGGCTTGCCCTGGGCGATGTTGCCCGTGTCCGCCGGCGGGGTGGTCGGCGGGGTGGTCGGCGGAGTCGTGGGCGGGGTCGTCGGAGGCGTGGTCGGCGGGTCGGTGGGCGGGGTGCCGCCACCCGGAACACCGCCGTTGGTCCACACCGGGGTCGGCCAGGTGCCGGTGCAGACCGGCGGGTCGGCGAACCAGCCCGAGTTGCCGGTGCCCCGGGTGATCACGAAGCCGGATCCGATGCAGTTGTGGATCGGGTTGGGCTGCGCGATGTGCGTGGCCGTGACGTTGGTGAACGAGGCGGTGCCGGGCGCCTGGATCTGGAGCGCGTAGGTGCCGGCCCCGTCGATCCGGATGTTGTTGAAGTGCAGCCCGTTCGTCGCGCCTTCGATCAGATGGATCGCGGCGTAGGAGCTGTCCAGGATCTCACTGTCAGTGATATTGATCGTGGCGTTGATCGGTTCGTTGAGACCGCTGAACCAGACCGCGCCGACCCCGAATTGCCAGTTGAAGTCGTTGTTCCCGGTACGGATCAGGGTGTTGCGCGCGGCTGTGGTGGTGCCGGAGACCGCCGTGCCCTGACCGGAGTTGACCCCCGGGTAACGGTTGGCGATGTGCAGACCGCCACCGTTGGTGATGGTGTCCGCCATCACGTTGTCGGAGATCGTGATGTCCTTGCCGCCGTACGTCACGATGTTGTTCGCCAGGATCGGCAGGATCACCGTGTTGAAGGTGAACTTGTTGTTGACGTTCGGAACGGCCTCCGCCCACATGGCCAGACCGTCGTCACCGGTGTTGCGCACAAAGGTGTTGGTGACGGTGGAGTTGGTGACGCCCATGTGGAAATTGACGCCGTCAGCGGTCTGGTCCAGGATGCGGCTGTTCTTGATGGTGAAGTTGTCCATCGGGCCGTCCATCCACGCCCCGACCTTCGTGTGCTGCATCCACACGTCGTCGACCGTCGAGTTGGACAGTGCGCCACCGATGGCGTTGACCTGGTCGTTGTCCTCGCGCTCACGGATGTCGCCCAGGATGGCGAAGTCCTTGAGGGTGACGTTCCTGCTGCCGCCCGCGTTGGCGTACTTGCCGTACACCCCGACGGCCTTGGAGCGGTTGGACGGGTCGCGTCCGGTCAGCACGCTGTACCAGGGGCCCGCACCCGCCAGCGTCACCTGGTCGACGACGATGTGGTCACGTACCTGGAAGGTGCCCTGCGGGATGTAGACCGTCTTGCCCTGCGCCTTGCCCGCGTCGACCGCCGCCTGGATCTTGGCGGTGGAGTCCGCGGCGCCGGTCGGGTCGGCGCCGAAGTCGCTCACCACGTCCAGCGCGCCCGAGGGCTTGCCGATCGGGGAGGCCACCTGCTCGAAGTCGGCCAGGTCGATGGTGAACGTCGGCGAGTCGGCCGTCGAGGAGACCTGGAGCCGGACCTTGGTCCCGGCCGCCAGGGTCGACCCGAACATGGTGCGGGTCTCGTCGTAGAAGTGGTGCGGGTTGGTGTCACCCGGGTTGTTGTTGAACGGGTAACCGCCGTAGTACCAGCTGTAGTGCGAGGTCACGGGGACGCTCTTGAGCTGGTTGCCGTTGACCTTGACGTCGATGGAGGCGTCCCGGCCCGTACCCGCCGCGTTGTCCGGCAGCGAGTAGCGGAACGACATGGCGTTCGCCGGTGCGGTGAGGGTGAACTCCACGTACTGGCCGACCGCGTTCAGCGTCACGGCCTGCCGGCCGGAAGCTTCGGAGGGGAGGTGTCCGTAGAGACGGTCGGGGCCGATCAGGGTGCCGTTGGTGGCGGCGTACTCGGCTTCCTGCTCCTTGAACGGCACGGTCGCGCCGCGACCGGGGACGTTGAGCGGAGAAGGGGCGGGGACCGCCGCCGCCTGCGCGGCGGGTGCGGTGGAGAGCACCACCGCTGCGGCCGTCCCGGCCACGGCGAGGGCGAGGGACACGGATGCGGATATGCCGCGCCGGAGCAAACGGCGTCTCGGGGGGAGTGTCACAGACATACGTCCTTGCGGCTCGTGGGGACTCTGCGGACGCGAGAAGGCTAGAAGTGAGGACGCAGGAAGTCTATGAATCCGCGCAAATTTTGAAGCCAGAAGTAAAAATCTTCGACCCAAAGGCGCCGGTGAAGCCGTACATACCAGGGTGCGACTTGTAGGAAGCATGTCAAAAAAGGCAAGTGGGAATCGGAGACCAGCAGCAACTCCCGCCCCTCGCAACCCCATGGCCACGCGCGGGCGCCGACCCGATGCGACCCCGGCGCGAGCCCGCTGATGCCGGCGCGATCCGGCGCGAGCCCGGTGACGCCGGCGCGATCCGGTGCGATGCGATGCGGCGGGACGCGGCGGGACGCGCGCGCTCGCCGACGCGGTCTCAGTCGCGCCGCAGCAGATACGTGTCCATGATCCAGCCCTTGCGGGCCCGCGCCGCCGACCGCGCCTCCTCGATCCGCCCGGCGACCTCCGAGAGCCGCCCCGAGATCAGGATCTCGTCCCCGGTCCCCACGTAAGCGCCCCAGTAGATGACCGGGTCGGCTGCCGTCAGATGGCGGAAGGCCCCCCGCGCGTCCAGCATCACCACGACATCGTCCACCCCCTCCGGCCACCCGTCGGCGAGCCGCCGGCCCGTGGTGATCTCCAGGGGCCGGCCCACCCGGGTCAGTCCGACCCGGTGCTTCGCGGCCAGCGCCGAGACGCTGCTGATGCCCGGAATCACCTCATGCTCGAACCGGACCGAGCCGCCCTCCAGGATCTCGTCCAGGACCGCGAGCGTGGAGTCGTACAGGGCGGGATCCCCCCAGACGAGGAACGCGCCCGTACGGTCCTCGCCGGGGCCCTCGCCCAGCTCGTCGATGATCATGCGCTCGTAGAGCCGGGCACGGCGGCGGCGCCAGTCGTCGACCGCACCGGGGTAGGCGGCGCTGTCGGCCGCGCGGTCCCGCTCCGGATCGCCGGCCTCGACCAGCCGATAGGCGCGCCCCTCGATGTGGCGCTCCAGGATCTCGCGCCGGAGCCCGATGAGGTCAGACTTCTCCGCGCCCTTGTCCAGGAGGAAGAAGACGTCCACCTGACGCAGGGCCCTGACCGCCTGCACGGTCAACTGGTCCGGATCGCCCGCCCCGATGCCGATGACATAGATCTTTCTCACCGCACCGAGTCTGGCCCCACGGGCCGCGGCCGTCCCGGCGCCGCGCGGGCGGAGATCTTCGGATCTCCCAGCCATCGGAGGTCTGATGGCCCATCAGGCGCCTTGAGGGTCTTACGTGGGCCGCCGCGCGCGACATATGCTCCGCACATGCGCGCCGCACTCTTCGTCACCTGCGTCAATGACGCCGTGTATCCGTCCACCGGGATCGCGACCGTACGGCTCCTGGAACGCCTGGGCGTCGATGTCGACTTTCCCGAGGCGCAGAGCTGCTGCGGCCAGCCCCAGTTCAACACGGGCTACCGCCGCGAGACCGAGCCCCTGGTGCGGCGGACGACCCGTGCCTTCGAGGGCTACGACTACGTCGTCACCCCTTCCGGGTCCTGCGCGGCGATGGTCCGTCACACCTATCCGAAGATCGGTGACGCGGCCGCCGCGTCGCTGGCCGGGCGGATGTACGAGCTGACCGAGTTCCTGGTCGACGTGGTCGGGGTGACCGACGTCGGCGCGTACTTCCCCCACACCGTCACCTACCACCCGTCCTGCCACGGACTGCGGATGCTGGGCCTGGGGGAACGGCCGCGAAAGCTGCTGGAAGCGGTCAAGGGACTGGAGCTGCGGGAACTGCCGGGCGCGGAGGAGTGCTGCGGCTTCGGCGGCACGTTCGCGGTGAAGAACTCCGATGTTTCCGCGGCGATGGGCCAGGACAAGGTCCGCAATGCCGTCTCCACCGGGGCGGAGGTGCTGTGCGGCGCCGACAACTCCTGCCTCATGCACATCGGCGGCATCGTGAGCCGCGAGGACGCCCCGCTGCGCGCCGTACATCTCGCGGAAATCCTGGCATCGACGGAAGAGGAGCCCTGGTCATGAGCGGTACGTATCTGGGGATGCCCGCCTTTCCGGTGGCCGCCAAGGCCGCGGTGGGCGACGAGACGCTGCGGGGCAATCTGCGGCACGCCACCCACACCATCCGCGACAAGCGGGCCAAGGCGGTGGCGGAGCTCGACGACTGGGCGCGGCTGCGGGAAGCCGGCAAGCAGATCAAGGACCACACCCTGCGCCATCTGGACCGCTATCTGGTCCAGTTGGAGGAGACGGTCACGGCGGCCGGCGGCATCGTGCACTGGGCCGCCGACGCGGCCGAGGCGAACCGGATCGTGACCGAGCTGGTGAAGGCCACCGGCGAGTCGGAGGTCGTCAAGGTCAAGTCGATGGCCACGCAGGAGATCGGCCTCAACGAGGCGCTGGAAGCCGAAGGCATCTCCGCGTACGAGACCGACCTGGCCGAACTCATCGTGCAGCTCGGCGACGACCGGCCCTCCCACATCCTCGTCCCCGCCATCCACCGCAACCGCGGCGAGATCCGGGACATCTTCCGCGACCGGATGGCGCAATGGGGACGCGCGGCCCCGGACGGCCTGTCGGACACCCCCGCCGAACTCGCCGAAGCCGCGCGGCTACATCTGCGGGAGAAGTTCCTCCGGGCGAAGGTCGCCGTCTCCGGCGCGAACTTCATGGTCGCGGAGACCGGGACACTCGTCGTCTTCGAGTCGGAGGGCAACGGCCGTATGTGCCTGACCCTCCCCGAGACCCTGATCTCCGTCGTCGGGATCGAGAAGGTCGTGCCCACCTGGCGTGACCTGGAAGTCTTCCTCCAGACGCTGCCGCGCTCCTCGACCGCCGAGCGGATGAACCCGTACACCAGCATGTGGACCGGTACCCACGACACCGACGGGCCCCGCACCTTCCACCTCGTCCTGCTGGACAACGGCCGGACCGGCACACTGGCCGACGAGGTGGGCCGGCAGGCGCTGCGCTGCATCCGCTGCTCGGCGTGTCTCAACGTCTGCCCGGTGTACGAGCGGGCCGGCGGTCACGCGTACGGCTCCGTCTACCCGGGCCCGATCGGCGCGATCCTCAGCCCTCAACTGCGGGGCACGCGGAGCGAGATCGACGCGTCACTGCCGTACGCTTCCTCCCTCTGCGGGGCCTGCTACGACGTGTGCCCGGTCGCCATCGACATCCCGGAGGTCCTGGTCCACCTGCGCGAGCGGGTCGCGGACCAGGGAGGCAAGGGGCACCGGCTGGAGAAGGTGGCGATGAAAGCGGCGGGCTGGGTCTTCGACCACCCCCGCGTCCTGGCCGCGGGGGAGCGGGTCGCGTCCAGGACCCGCACCCTGCATCCGTCGAGACTCCCGGGCGCGGGGGCCTGGACCGACACCCGCGACCTGCCCGGGATCCCACCCGAGCCGTTCCGTGACTGGTGGAAGAAGCGCGAGAAGAACCGCGAGAAGAACCGCGAGAACGACCGTGAGGACAACGGCACATGAGCACCAGCACCAGTACCAGCACCGGTCCGGGCCCGGGTCCGGCGCCGGGCGCGCGGGAGCGGATCCTCGCCCGTATCCGTACCGCCGTGGCCGACGCCCCCGACGCGCCGGAAGCCGGCCGCGACTACCTCACCACGCACACCCCGGACGACCGCGACCGCGTCATCGACCTGCTCGCCGAGAACCTCGCGGACTACCGCGCGATCGTCCACCGCGCGGACCCGGAGGGCCTGCCCGCGCTGGTCGCCCGCCTGCTGGCCGAACGGGGCGCCCGCAGCGTCCTCGTACCGCCGCTGCTCCCCGCCTCCTGGCTCTCCGCGTCGGCCCCCGGCATCACCCGGATCGAGGACGACCCCGGGGCCACCGCCCACGAGCTCGACGCCGTCGACAGCGTCATCACCGGCTGCGCTCTCGCCATCGCCGAGACCGGCACCCTCGTCCTGGACGCGGGGCCCGGCCAGGGACGGCGCCGGATCACCCTGGTCCCCGACCACCACATCTGCGTCGTACGTACCGCCGACCAGGTCGTCGCATCCGTCCCCCAGGCCATGCCCCGCCTGGATCCCACCCGCCCGCTGACCTGGATCTCGGGACCGTCAGCGACCAGTGACATCGAACTCGACCGGGTGGAAGGCGTGCACGGCCCCCGCGCCCTGGAAGTGATCCTCCTCGACGACTGAGCGGATGACCGGGGGAGCGGCCGGCCGGGCAGTCAGATCAGCCGGGGCGCCTCGGCCCCCGCGTCCACCGGGCCGTGCCCCTCCAGCCGCCCCGCCAGCTCCCCGGCCCATGCCGTCAGCCCGGCGACATCGATCCCGTACGGGGCACGGTCCCGGTACGCGGCGATCCCGCCCGCACCGCGCAGCAGCAGCCGCGCCCCGCCCGCCGTATTGCCCCGCGCGGCGTGCGTCAGCCCGACGGCCAGCTGCGCCAGTCCCCGCCACAGTGCCCGCTCCGCGTCGGGGCCCGACTTCCACGCGTCCTCGAACACCTCATGCGCGTGGAACGGCCTGCCTCCGTCCAGCAGCCGCTGTGCCTCGCGCACCGTCTCCCCGGGCGCCCGCACCAGCCCTTCCGGCTGCCGCTCCACGCCCGGCGCCCCGTAGGGCAACGGGCGCCCCAGCCCGTCCCGTGGCCGCGCGCTCCGCGCCCGCCCCTCGCTGTCACGGTCCCGCCGCTTCTCCGTCATGCCTCGATTGTCGCGCGGACAGGGGTGCGTTTCTCCGCTGCGTGGAGTGAGGTAATGTTCTCTTGCGTGGCCAGCCGGGGAAGCCCTGGTGAGGCCGGGCATCGGGACGTGGCGCAGCTTGGTAGCGCACTTGACTGGGGGTCAAGGGGTCGCAGGTTCAAATCCTGTCGTCCCGACGATGTATTTTCAGGTCAGAGGGGTCCTTCGGGGCCCCTTTCGATCGTTTCCAGGCCTGCCGTCTCACGATTTCTCACCAGTGCTGTTGATCAAGGTCAGCCGAGCAGTTCGGCCAGCTTCTCCGAACCGGCCTTCAACGACTGCGGGTCAGGGTGAACGTAGGTCCGCTTCGTGAACCCGAGGTCCGAGTGACCGGCCCACACGGTGACCACCGTGTCCGGCACCCCGTGGTTCGCCATCTGCCTGCTGCGCCCGGAACGCCTTCAACGCCCGCAGGACCGGCTTCGGCAGGGGCAGCGTGGCGCTTACCGGCCTCGGTCGCGGAGCGGCAGGCGGACGACCGGCGCCGGGCGGCCCTCACTGAGTGGGGCACAACCTTCGGGGAGATCGGCCCGGCCGAGGGCCCTGCGGTGGTGATGTCCCGGCTCATCCGGCAAGCGTCCGGGCATGTGGCGTGGCTGCTGGAGCGCGTCCGAGAGACGGAGGCGGACGCCGTGGTGTGGGGCATGACCTCCGAGGTGCACCGGGAGGGCGGGGAGTTTCCCGGCGTCGACACCACGTACGCGGCCGAAGTGCACGGCTGGGTCCGCCTCTACGGCGAGGAGCGGGACCGTCTGGTCCATATGTGCTCGGTGGCCTCTCGCATGGGGTGAACGAGCGCTTGGTGCACATCGCGGAAGTCCAGACGAAGATCATGTTCGAGGCTATGAACCGGGCCTTCGGCGCCCTGGAGCTGACGCCCGAGCAGCAGCGACGCGTACCTGACGTCACTCACTGCTTGCGGCCCTTCCAGGTCCACTTCGGCAAGCAGATGCATCAGGGCCGGGAAGCGCTCGTCAAGCGCGAGGCAGAGAGGTTCGAGGTCAACCTCTCCCGTGTCCTCGTCTACGAGATCCAGTACGGCCGAAACCGCTCCTCGGCTGGCAGCCGGGAAGTCGCTGTAGACCTTCCGCCTCGGCTCACGAAGCGCCAGTTTCGCGTTGCTCCTGATCTTGTCTGTGGCAGGAACTTTGGGGACCAGGGCGGTAGAGATTCTGGGGACCAGTGTGGGGATGCGGGGGCCGATCGTCATGCCCAGCATCTCGGCGGCCCGTGCGCCGCTGGACAAGAACATGGAGAACAGTGCCCGGTTGCGGTGGCAGCCCAGCGAGGTGAACAGGTCCTCGACGACATCGTCGGGGACCGCCCGCGGCTCGCGGTCGACCTGCTTCTGCCGGTAGGCGCCCCGGCGGTGCAGCCGGAAAGGCTCCAGCGGGTTGTGATGCGCCTCCAGCCGGCGCCCGTCACGGGACTGCGGTGGCACCGGGGAGACCAGCGGACCCTGCCCGGTCTGCAGATGGTGGTCGTAGAACGCCGACAGCACCGACACCGCATGGTTGATGGTCGCCGGGGCATAGCCCGACTTCAGGTACGGCTTGCCGGTACGCGCGTTCAGCGACCCCGGCACGGGTGCGTCCGGGTGACGCCTGTCCCGCGCCGGGTTGTGGCATGTACGGAGCCAGAGGACGAAGTCGCGTACGTCCACACGCTTCGCACGGCTCCATTCGACGTCCACTGCGGCGAGGAACCGGAACCAGCGCAGCAGGTCAAAGGCATAGGACCGGCAGGAAGCCGGAGTGTTGCCGCAAGCCAGCAGCTCCCGAAGAAACTCGCTTGCCGGTGTGATCGGCCGCCCGGCGCCATCGAGCACCACCCAGGGCAGCGTGGCGGCAGTGGTCGCCTCCACGCCGCCGACCCGTGTAACCACCAGGCCCGACACTTCGCGTTCGGGTATCACTACACCGTGATCCATCGCATCTCCGTCTCATCGGGCACATCCCGAACGGAGACTCCTCGCCCTCACCAAGCCGACACGTAGGACACGCCGATAGTGCAGTCAACGGGTCGGTGCACGGCCTTGCCGGAGAACGACATTCGCAGGGTGAACAGGGCGCACTTGACCGTGGTCCCGGCGACGCGCACCCACACGTCGGAGAAGTCGACTTCCGCCTCCTCGCCGGGCAGGTGAACCTGCGGGACCATGCCCTCAAGGTGCTGGTGGCCTTCCCTGGCCTCGGCCGCGATCTGCGGGCGGCGCTTGTTCACCCAGTCCCGCAGCGTCGAGTACGAGGCTTCGCTGAACCCGTACTCGCCCGCCAGTCGCTGGAAGATCCGCTCGATGGTGTGCCGCTGCTTGCGCGGCGCGGTCAGGTCCTCGCGCAGTATCGCGTCGATCCAGTCCTTCGCCGGGTCCAGCACCGAGACCCGCTGCCAGCCGGCCTTGCGGGTCGGCGGCACCGCCGAGTCCAGGGCCCGGCGCACCGTGCGGCGATGGACACCGTAACGCTCCGCCAGGGCCCGTTGGGAAACTTCGGGCTCAAGTCGCTTGTCCCGACGAATGCTTGCGAACAACTCCACCCGCGACAGCGCCACCCTCGGCCTCCCGACACGACCATGACCACAGCCACGGCCCCCGACAGGCCGTGATCGCTGGGTCACACCCTGGCGCGGCAGCCGAACGGAGCACCCGCATTCACTCGAAAGCGGGCGAGGCGGCGCATCGCGAGATGCACCGGACCAGCGCGCGGAGCGGACTCAGTCGAGCCAGACCAGCACCGCCTCGCCCGCCTGAGCCGCTGCCCCGAAGAACGGAGCCAGCGGGTCGAACCACCCGCGCACCCATTCGAGAGCACCGGCCTCGTCCCAGTGCTGCGGATAGATCTGCGCGGCCGCCAGCTGGGCGGGATCAACGTCGCGGACCAGGTCGTCGAAGGGCAGCCGGGCCAGAGTCTGGGCTGCGAGCTTGACCTGGTCGGTATCCAGGTACTTCGCCGGTCCGTAGCCCCAGTCCTCGTCGGTGAACGCCTGCTCGCCATGAACGATGTCCACGGGGAACCCGGCCCGTTCGAGGAGGAAAGCGACGGCGTGCCACGCCTTGTGGGTCGTCAGCTGCCGGGCGTCCGCAGGGGCAACGTCGTTGACGCCATCGCTCTCCATGACCTCCTCGACGTGCTCGAACGCCCACTCCGGATCCTCGATCGCCCGTTCTAGCTCGGCGACGGTCACGCGCAGGTACTCACCATTCATGCTCACCAGCGCAGAGTACGAGGAACCACTGACACAGCCGTCCGGGAGCCTCGCCCAGCAACTGGAGCCAGATCAACTTGCTGCAGCCTGGAGCCCGAAGTACCTGCTGCAGCGGTCCCCAAAGAACCTGCTAGAGACATGATCTGGACCTTCGTCTGTCGGTAGGTGAGAAACGCGCCCAACGACGCTACGGCGCCGGTGATCCCGGCGCCAAGCACCGCTGCAAGTCCTGAGTCCGTGCGTGCATGATGTTCGATCGCCGCAACACCCCGGGCCCCGGGTCCGGGAGCAAGGCGTCAGGACAGTGGGAGATCCACGAGCATCACGGCGTACACCGGGGAGTCCGGGAACGGCTGGTCCTTCCCGACCCTCCTGTAGCCCCAGGACTCGTACAGGGCTTCCACCTTCGGGTGCGTCACGTCTACCAGAAGCACCGCGAGATCTTCGTTCCTGGCGTCCATCAACGCTTTGTGAAGGCGCTCGGCCGCGCCCGTCTTCCGCCACTGCTCGCGCACCATCAGCTCCGAGAAGTGGAACGTGCGGCTTTTCTCCGGCGCCGGGCCCAGGTGCTCCCGCCACCACTCGCGCCCCTCCGCTCCAGGGGCGCCGTACGCGAAGCCCGCCACGTCGGCGCCGTCGTACGCGATCACGCAGGAGAAGCCGGGGTTACCTCCCCAGTGATCCACGAACCAGGGGAACTTCTGCCGGAAGTCGTCGTCCGCCATCCGGTCGGCGTGCACATCCGCGTGCACGTCGATCAACGTCTGTCGGATCTCCGACAGGTCGTCGTGGGTGTACTGGCGCAGTTCCAAGGCAGAAGTCATCGGGCCTGGCTCCATTCTGATCGGTAACGGTCCTCCCACTCTCGCGCAGTGCCGGAGTCCGGCGCGAGGGTGGTCAAGTCGCGGTAGAAATCTCCGAGGTAGGAGCGCATCCGGCCCGGCAGGGGGTTGCCGGTCATCAGCGCGAATACCTGCTCAGCTGTGGCGCACGCCTGGTCCACGTCCCGTTGGTGAAGCTGTGTCAGGGCGAGTTGCAGGGTGGCCAGCGCCCGGTTCCGTCGGTACTGCTGCGGGATGGCCGCCAGGGCGCGGTGTGAAGCTGCCTCTGCGCCCGCAGAGTCCCCGATGTCATCCCGGACGATGGCAGTGATGGCCAGTAGCTCCGCAGGCCCGTAGAACGCCACCCATGATGGTCGGGACTCCTCCAGGGACGCCTTCGCCAGAGCGTCTTCCGCGTGCCCCAGCGACCGCAGGGCGCCCTGGCGGTCGCCGACGGTGGAATGCCCGATCGCCGTGCGCGCGTGGGCGAGGGAGGCGAACAGGGGATCGCGCCGTGTGACGGCGGTCGCCTGCGCCGCTTGGCCCGCGTCCACGGCTTGTGAGAACTCACCGCGATGGACCGCGAGCATGGCGTGTGAGTTCCACACGCGCAGCTCCGCCACCGGGTCCTTCCCCATGCCTGCCAGGTACAGCGCGCGGTTCAGGTGGCCCTGTGCGCGGTCGCTCTGGCGGGCATCCACGGCCGACCACGCTGCCGACGCGGTGTAGTTCGCGGCCATGCTGAAGAGGCGCTGCCGGATGCGTTGGGAGGCTGCGCGCTTCTGTAGGTCCAGGGCCTCCGCAGCACCTGCGAGCGCGGCCCGCTCCAGGGCCTCATGCCCACCTCTGGAGGCGTCCAGGGCTGTCAGGGCGTCCAGGCCGCTGCGGAGGCGGATCACGTCGGTGGTGCCCACCGCGTGCGGCCTGGCGGCGATCAGGGGCACGACGGCGGCGGTGAGGAATTTCCTGCGGTGCACAGGGTCCTCCGTCCTGGTAGGGCTAGGTCTGCCCGCTGGGGGTGTGAAGCCCAGTTCCCCGGCGGTACAGCCGAATACTGCCTCCACTGCTTCGCGCTGCCGAGGGTGGGGCCAGCGGGTCTTTCCGGTCAGCCAGTGGCGCACCGTGCGATCACTGACCGTGCCCTCCCTGCCGACAGACCGAAGGTAATCGTTCACCGACTCCGCCAACTCGTTCTGGGTCAGCCCTGCTTCTTTGAGCGCGTCCGCCAGGTGTCTGTTCGCCTCCACGTCTTCAAGGTAGCGAGGTAGCAGGGTCGCGGCGTCGGAGCAGCGGCGAAATTTCCGGTTGCCCGCGCTGCACGGTGGCCTGACATTTCCTCACGGGCAGTCACAAGGCGTCGTTGACTGAGTGACAGGCCGCCACCGGATAAGGACAGCGCGGTGGCAGGACAGAGAGGCCCGTCCCTGGCCCCCGTCGGGGGCGAACTGTGCCTCCAGCACACTGACGAGGGGTCCTGATGACCGTGACCACCACCTCCCGACCCACCGGGCACCCCGGCTACAGCGAGACCCTGCCGCGCGAGCCGGAGAGCGCCGCGACGGCTCGGCGCCTGGTGCGCACCGCCTGCGCTGCCTGGGAGCTGGAGGAGCTGACCGAGGACGGCGCGCTGATCGTCTCCGAGCTGGTGTCCAACGCCGTCCAGCACGCCCGGCGGGAGTCCATCCGGGTCGTTATTGATCGCCCCGGGGTCGCGTGCGTACGCATCGGCGTCGTGGACTTCTCGAAAGCGCCCCCGGTGCCCAAGGAGTCGGACGACGAGGACGAAGGCGGTCGTGGTCTCGCGCTCGTGGCGGAGCTGGCGGAGGACTGGGGCACCGACACGCTGCCTTGGGGGAAACAGGTGTGGGCGCTGTTGCGAAGAAGGGGCGACGGATGAACACGAGAGTGCCTGCGAGGCGGCCCCAACTCTCCTCTTCGACCAACCCAACCGTCATACGTCCCCTTCCGGAGAACTCCACGTGCGCAGCACCGCCCGAGCCCACCTGTCCCAACTGATCGAGCTGTTCGGCACGGATGGACGCCTGGTGATCAACACATCCCCGGACCCCTCCTCGGGCTCCCCACAGGACAGCGCCCCCGACAGCGAGGACGCCGAGGATGCCGAGGCGCCCTGAGTGTCCTCTGAGGCCCACGACGAAGCCCCGGCCGGCGGGGCTTCGTCGTCTCACGGTGTCTCACACAGATCTCACGACTGTGTGGAACGAGCCGTAAAATCTGGCCCTGACCTGGACGTTTCCGTGCTCCCTGGAACTCACGGACCCCTGTGGACGGTGTTTCGTTCACAGGGGGTCAAGTCATGGTGTTGCCTCCCATGGTCCGGCGTCCGCGGAGGGGGAAACGCCCGGTTTTCCATCGTGAATCGTGGCTTCCACTCGCGGAGTCCCAGTCCCTGACGGACCCGCTGGACATGATCCCCGAGGGCCAGGGCGCGGGGTGCGTGCTCTCCGGTGACGGCCAGGGAGTGGTCCCGGTGGCGCGGTGCTTTTCGGCGCAGGACGAAGGAGTACGGACATGCGAGGAATTCCCTCCGGCGAACTGGTCGAGCGGCTGCTGCGGCTGCTCCCGGAAGTGGAGCCCTACGTCGGCAAGGCGGCCGAGCGGCACGGCCTGCGCGCGTCGCAGGTGACGCACTGGGACCAGATCACCACCCACCCGGGGACACTGCTGTCCGAAGTGCTCGCTCACCCGCTCTTCCAGCCCTTGATGGAATCCGCCGAGATCGACGCGGCGGCGGAGGAATTCCTGACGCGCTGATTCGAGTTCGTCGAGGGCCTGGAGGAGAGTCGCGGGGGCGAGCTGGTGGACACGGCCTACTTCACCTTCGTGGAACCTCTCCTGGAGAGCAGGGACGTACTCGACCGCGCCTTCCGGTTCGCCCGGCCGCGGACCCGGGCGGAGATCCTGTCCATGCTGAGAGGCTGGAACATCCCCGTGGACCCGTCCTGGGAGGGCACGTCGCAGGAGGGCCCGTCGTAGGAGACCCCGTCAAGGGAGGGGGAACAGCGGAGTCAGGGCTTGCGGAACGCTCGGGTGGCGGGGAAGACGCGGAAGAAGCCCCGGCGGGAAGCGCGGTGAAGCCCCGGCGGGAAGCGCGGTGAAGTCCGGCGAAGAGGCCCGTCGCGCCGGCCCCGCCGCCGGCCGATCGGTCAACGGCCCGTCAGATTTCATGTTCACGTCATTGTGCGCCAGGGTGGGCGTCATCCGGCGGCCGGAGAGTGGCGGCCGTTCGCGCGTCAACCGCCCCCAGTGTTCTGGAGACCCCATGAAGCTCCGGCGATCCGCCCGCGCCGTCTTCCTCACCGTCCTGCTCTCCGCCGGACTCCTCGCCGCGCCGACCCAGGTGTACGCGGCCGAGCCCAGCGACGCCGATCTCGCCTACCGGTGGGCCCCCGTCCACTACCAGGACACGTCGTCGGCCTACTACACGGCCGACTACCTCGCGCGGGTCGACTACGACGGGGACTGGAACACCCTCAACAACTGGGAGAACCTCGACGCCAACGCCGCCCGGCTGACCGGCACGGCGTACTACTCCGTGGTCGAGACGGAGACCCACTGGTACATCACGTACGCCTTCTACCACGCGCGCGACTGGAAGGACTACCCGCTCAACCTGTTCTCGCACGAGAACGACATGGAGGGTGTCCTGGAGGTCGTCGGCAAGGACGGCGGCACGTACGGAACACTCCAGGCGGCGGTCACCCTGGCGCACGACAACTACTACCAGTACGTACCGGCGGGCAGTCCCTTCAAGAACAACCGCGAGAACATCGACGGCGCCCTGCTCATGGAGGACCACGACGGCGCCCAGCACCCCACGGTCTTCCAGGAGGACCGCGGCCACGGGGTGTACAACTGGAGCGGCGGCGCCTTCCCGGGCGGCGACGGCATCGTCTACCGCCCCAGCCGCACCGCCGGTACGGTCCCGACCGGGGGCAACGACCGCGCCGCCTCCTACCAGCTGGTCGACATCTTCGGGTCCGGCGGCCTCTGGGACCGCCGCGACGCGAAGCCCCCGTACGCCTCCTGGGGTGCCTTCGCCGGGGACAACGGCAAGGACAACGCCGCGCACACCCCCTGGGGCTGGGACGACACGAACGACGGCAGTGACCTCCAGGCCGGTTCCATCGCCACCGACCCGGCCTACCTGATCGCCCAGTACTTCGCGAACACCGGACCGCTCAGCCGGACTTACCTCCGCAACGCCTACCGGTCCTGACGCCACGGCGTGGCCCGGCCGCCGAGCTCATGCTCCGCCGGGCCACCGCCGTCCGTCGAGGGTGGCGCGCGGCCGGGCATCCGGGCCGCCGGGTTCAGGCCGTGTGCGCGCGCGACCCCTTGTGAGGTGAGCGATCCTGTCGGATGCTGACGAGTCTTGTCGCCTTCCGTTCGGAGTTGTCCGATGGATGATGCATCCCGACCGAGTCGCCGATCAGTCCTCGCCACCGCCACCGCCACCGCCTCCGTAGCCCTCGCGGGCTGGGCGGCCTTCGCCGCCCAGAAGCAGGCGTTCGCGGCGGACCGCGCGTCCGCCGAGGCCGGCCCACCCGAGTGGGAAGCCGACCCACGCGTGTTCCAGGTCAACCGGGAGGACGCGCGCGCCCGCCTCGTCCCGTACGCGAGCGCGGCGGACGCCCTGCGCGGCGATCCCGGCGCCTCGCCGTACCACCGGTCCCTCAACGGCACCTGGCGCTTCCACTGGGCCGAGAACCCGGACGCCCGCCCCACCGGTTTCCAGGACCCGGACTACGACGACAGCGGCTGGGACCACATCACCGTGCCGTCCAACTGGGAGATGTGCGGGTACCGGGAACCCATCTACCTCAACATCAGGTATCCCTGGGTGGGTTACGAGACACCCGAGCCGCCGGACGTGCCCCGCTCCTTCAACCCGGTCGGCTCCTACCGTCGTTCCTTCACCGTGCCCCCCGACTGGGCCGGGCGCCGCACCCTGATCTCCTTCCAGGGCGTGAAATCCGCCTTCTTCCTCTGGGTCAACGGCGAACGGGTCGGCTACAGCGAGGACAGCTACACCCCGGCGGAGTTCGACATCGGCGACCATCTGCGCCCCGGCCGGAACACGCTGGCCGTCGAGGTCTACCGCTGGTCCGACGGCAGCTGGCTGGAGGACCAGGACATGATCGACCTGTCCGGGATCTTCCGCGACGTGTACGTCTACGCGGTCCCCCCGGTGCGGGTGCAGGACCTGTTCGTCCGGACCACTCTGGACTCCGCGTTCCGCGACGCCGAGCTCACGGTCGCCGTCGCGGTCCGCGACCTGAGCGGCGGGGAGCCCGGCGAGCACCGGGTCGAAGCGGTGCTGTACGACGCGGCGGGGCGCCCCGTCCTCGGCCGGCCGCTGACCGGCCAGGTGCTCCTCGGCGACGGGGACGCGGCCGTCACACTCCGGGCCGGGGTGCGGGGCCCCGCGCTCTGGTCGGCCGAACAGCCCTACCTGTACACGCTGGTGGTCACCCTCACCGACGGCGCGGGCAAGCCGGTCGACATCCAGCGGACCCGGGTCGGTTTCCGCCAGGTCGACTACGGTCCGGGCACCTTCACCCTCAACGGCGAACCGATCGTGCTGCGCGGCACCAACCGCCACGAGTCGGACCCCGACCACGGGCAGGCCGTCCCCGAGGAACGGATGATCGAGGACATCCGCCTGATGAAGCAGCACAACATCAACGCCGTGCGCACCTCGCACTACCCGAACCATCCGCGCTGGCTGGAGCTGTGCGACGAGTACGGCCTGTACGTCATCGGCGAGACGAACCTGGAGACGCACGGCGTCAACGACCGTCTGCCCGGCTCGCTGCCCGAGTGGACGGACGCCTGCGTGGACCGGCTCCGCTCGATGGTCGAACGCGACAAGAACCATCCGTGCGTCGTCGTCTGGTCGCTCGGCAACGAAGCGGGCCGGGGCGACAACTTCCAGGTGATGGCCGACTGGGTGCACGCCCGCGACGCCTCCCGCCCCGTCCACTACGAGGGCATGAGCGACGTCGCCGACCTGCAGAGCCAGATGTACACCGTCCCGGCGGACGTCGAGGCGTACGGCAGGTCCGGCAGGACCAAGCCGTTCATCCTGTGCGAGTACGCGCACTCCATGGGCAACAGCACCGGCAACCTCCAGGAGTACTGGGACGTCCTGGAGCGCTACCCCAACCTGCACGGCGCCTTCGTGTGGGACTGGGTCGACCAGGCGATCCGGCTGCCCGTGCCGGGGGACCCCCGGCGCACGTACCTCTCCTACGGGGGCGACTGGAGCGACGACTACCCGACGGACGGCAACTTCTCCTGCGACGGTCTGGTGGCCGCCGACCGTACGCCCCACCCCGGCCTGCTGGAGGTGAAGAAGGTCTACCAGCCGGTGGCCGTGACGGCCGCCGACCCGGTCGCGGGAGCCGTGACGGTGCGCAACAAGCATCTGTTCAGCGGCCTCGACGCCTACGAGCTGCGGTGGACCGTGACCCAGGACGGCGACCAGGTGCAGCACGGCACCCTGCCCGCACCGCGCACGGCGCCCGGCGGGGAGTCCACCGTCCGGATCCCCTGCCGCCGGCCCGGCTCACCCGCCCCGGGCGCGGAGTACCTGCTGAACGTGTTCTTCGTGCTCCGGGACGCGACCCGCTGGGCGGACGCCGGACACACCGTCGCCACCGGCCAGATCACCCTGGACTGGCACGTTCCGGCCCCCGCCGACCCCGACCCGGCCACCCTGCCCGCCCTCACCCTCACCGAGAGCGGGACGAGCGTGCGGATCACCGGGCGGGACCTGGAGGTCGTCCTCGACAAGGCGGCGGGCACCCTCGGCTCGTACCGCCACAAGGGGCGATCGCTGCTCGCCGGCGGGCCCGTACCGAACTTCTGGCGCGCTCCGACCGACAACGACATCGGACGGGACGCCCAGCAGAACCTGCGCACCTGGCGGGACGCGGGCACGGACCGCACCGTGACCTCCGTCGACACCGGGCAGCCGGCGCCGGGCGAGGTCACCGTCGAGGTGACCGCGACCCTGCCCACCGCACCCTCGGCGTCCGAGTGGCACACCGTCTTCACGGTGCGCGGCGACGGCGAGATACGGGTCCGGCACACGCTCACCGCCCCCGACGGCCTGCCCGATCTGCCGCTCGTCGGCGTGCTGGTGACCGTCCCCGAGGGTTTCGAACGGCTCGACTGGTACGGGCGCGGACCCCACGAGAACTACTGGGACCGGCAGACCGGCGCACTGGTCGGGCGCTACCGTTCCACGGTCGACGACCAGATCGCGGCCTACGCGCGCCCCCAGCAGACCGGCAACATGACCGACGTACGGCGTCTGACGCTGACCGACGGGTCCGGATCGGGCCTGACGGTGCTGGCCGATCCCGCAGACGGCGAGCCCCTGCTGGAGACCAGCGCCCTGCACTACGCGCCGGCCGACCTGGAGGGTCCCGGCCATCCGTACGAGACCGAGCGGCGTGCCGAGACGGTCCTCGGGATCAACCACCGTCAGACCGGGGTCGGCGGCAACGACTCCTGGGGTGCCCCGCCGCTGGCGCGGTACCTGCTGCACGCCGGCCGCACGTACACCTACGCCTACCGGCTGCGGCCCGCGGATCTGTGACCCGTACGGGCCTCCACGGCCGCTCGCGCCGTGGAGGCCCGGGACGGCCCGCCCACCGCCGGACGCCGGGACTCCGGCGGGCCGGCGGGCGGGGCACCGCGGGGCGGTGCGGCTCAGCGGGCGTTACGGCGTTCGAGGAAGATGCCGGTGAACACGGCGACCTTGGCGCGCAGGGCCCAGGGGTCGAAGGGTTTGCCGATGTAGTCGACCGCGCCGGCGGCGTAACCACGGGCGGAGTGTTCGGCGTCGACCCCCATCGCCGTGAGGAAGATGATCGGGACGTCCCGGGTCCTGCTGCGGCGCTTGATGTGGGCCGCGGTCTCGTAGCCGTCCATCTCCGGCATCTGGACATCCATGATGATCACGGCGAAGTCATCGTGATCCAGCAGGGCCTTGAGGGCCTCGCGGCCCGAGGAGACGGCCACCAGCTCCTGGTCCAGGGTCGCGAGGACAGCGGTCATCGCCAGGAGGTTGTCCGGCTGGTCGTCGACGATCAGCACCCGGGGCATGATCCGGGCGGAGGACGCGGTGACCGGATCGGGGATGGGGGTGAGGGCGTGGGGTCCCGCCGACTGCTGCGCGGCCTCGATGGTCTCCAGCTGACGCTCCAACAGCTCGCACCGCTCCTCCGCCTGGGCACGCCGTCGTCGCGTGTCGGTCAACTCGGCCGACAGCCGGAACACCTCCTGCTGGAGGGCGTCGCGCTCGTACAGCAGCCCGTCGCGGTCGGGCGAGGCCGCCGCCAGGGCGTCGGCGCGCGCCCGCTCGGCGCTCCACTCCGCCTCCAGCTGGTTCAGCCGTACTTCCAGGTCCGCGATGCGGTACTTGCGGTCCAGCAGCGCTTCCCCGAGCACGTCACCGTGGGCCGTGGACCGCCTGGCGACGCGGTCCGCGTCCGCCAGTTGCAGCTCCAGCAGCTCCACGGCGTGCTTGGGGGAGGCGCTCGTCTGTACGGCGGCGTTGTGCAACTCCCTCACCAGCTCGATCGCTTCGGGTGTCGCCGCTGTGCCCCGGTGCTCGGCCAGGTCGGTGAGCAGGTCCATCACCACCTCCCAGGGCGGGATCCGCGTCCCGCTCAGGTAGCGCGAGAGCGTGCCGGGGTCCCTGCGACGACGCGCGGCGTATCTGCGTACCGACACCTCCAGCCCGTCGAACAGCTCGCGCATGGCTTCCGCGAGGGCCCGGCTCTGGTAGTTCAGGTGGAGGGCCAGCGGCCGGAGTTCACCCATGGTCGCCGCCGCTCCCGGTGCTCCGCCGGGCGGCCGTGCCGCGCTCACCGGGGTCGGCGTCGGCGGCCACGAGCCGGTCGAGGAACGGAACGGCCAGGCCGAAGGCCGCCGTGCCGCACAGCACACTTCGCGCGGCGCCGTTCCCCGCCAGCGAGGTCAGCACCCCCGCTCCCACACCGGTCAGCACCGCGGCGAACAACACCAGCGCCGACCTCACCGACAACAACGAACGTTCCACCGGATCCCTCCCCGGGCGCCACCGAGGTGACACCGACCGCGTCGCACACCTCCGGAAGGTCGTCCGGAGGTGTGCCACAGCATGGAACGTCCGGAGGGCGTTGCGCTCTTCAACGCTCACATCGGCAACATTGATCATCCGTTGTCGCCCGGGTCCGCGCCTCGCAACGCGCTCTCACCTCAACCGGAACGGCCGGAAAGGCACCGGGGTGTTGCGGCGGCAACGCCCGTCACGCAACAGCCCTGACGACAGCGCCCCGTTATGACGATGCCCGTCACGCGGGACCGGAGCCGTCAGCGGCGCCGTGCCACGGCGGCGGCGGAGAGCGCCGCCCCCGCCGACAGCAGGGCGGCGAAGCCGATCATGGTGATTTCCATGCTCAGTGCTTGATCAGGATGCTGAAGATGATGGACGGCAGGCCCATGCCGATGTAGCCGATGACGAAGAACACGGCCAGGACCCCGGCCCGGGAGTCGGGCTCCGCGACCGACGCGGCCTTGGCCACGCCTCCCTTGAACAGCACACCGGCGCCGGCTCCCGCGACGGCGACCGCCACCAGGTACAGCCACAGGGCGGGGTGGTGGAGGGAGACCGAGACCAGCGCGAGGCCGGCCGGGAAGACGAACGCGCCGACCGTCACCATCCTCGGCAGAGTGAGCCGGCCAGGACGAACTGGCCGGCGGCGGCCGCGAACATCAGGAAGGGAGCCAGCCCCGCCATGAAGTGCGAGTCGATGCCCAGCTTGGTGTGCAGCATGGTGGCGCCCAGCGAGGCGACCAGGCCGAAGAGCGCGAAGCCGAAGAAACCGAGGGCGGAGGCCGGCACGAAGGCGGCCCGCCCGCCGGGGCGCAGGGCGAACCGGTCGGGTCGCTCGGACGCCCGCTGTTCCCGGTCGACCGTCTCGGGGGTGGAGAGGGTCAGCAGGAGGCAGACGGCCATGGCGACCGCGAAACCGACCTGGGTCGTGGTCAGCGGACCGGGGATCCACTGGGCGATCACCCCGGCGAGCAGCGGGCCGAGCGCGAGTCCGCCCAGAGCTCCGCGCACCGGCCCGCCCCGCTGGTGCCGACCGGCACCACGCGTGACCGGCATTACGGACGACGGGCCAGGAAGTCGCGCCCCCATGACCGTCCGGCGCGTACCAGGTCACGTCCCGGGCCGAGCCTGCGCTCCTCGTAGTCCTGGAGCGCGCGCACGGCATCGCCGGGGAAGTCCGTCCCCAGCGCTCCGGCCAGGGCGTCAACGTCCTCCAGGCCGGTGGCGTAACCGTGTCCGGTCATGGGCGATGCCACATGAGCCGCGTCACCGAGTACGGCGACACGGCCCCGGACCAGGCGCTCGGGCAGGTATTCGACGACCGGTGTGCCGTAGACGCGGCGCGTCGCCGCCGCTGTCGCCACGGCCTGCCCCCAGGGGCTGTCCCAGCCGCGGGCGGCCTCGGCGAGACCGGTGAGGATCTCCTCCGGCACCTGCGACTCCCGCAGCGAACGCCGGACGGTCCCGTGCCCGTCGAGGCTGCCCGCCGCGCGCAGCAGGTCGCGCCGGCCGGGGTCGTAGCAGGCGAAGCTGATGGCGCGCTGCCCGCGCCGGGCGCTGCCGTCGTCGCCCGGGACGGCGTAGCCGAGCATCATCCGGTCGCCGCGGTCGTGCCAGGAGAGGCCGCCGTCGGCGGGGCGCGTGCCGGCCGGCAGGTCCCGCTCGTCGATCAGTCCGCGCCACAGCAGGTAACCGGCGTACTGCCCGTCCGGCCGGCCGGGATCGACGGTGGTACGCACCACACTGCGGTAGCCGTCGGCGCCGAGCAGCACCGGGGCCTCCCAGCGCCGCCCGAGGTCGTCCACCGCCCACGCGCCGCCGCCGTCCTGGCCGACCCGCCGGACGCGCACTCCCCGGTGCAGCGTGATGCGAGGATCCTGACCGGCCCTGGCCGCCAGCCACCGGTGGAGGTCCCGCCAGCCCGTGGACTCGCGCCAGCCCGACACCACCGGCAGCTCGCGGGGGTCGTGGCCGGTGACCGTCCGCAGGGCCGCCGTGCTGATCCCGATTCCGCCGCCCCGGCGTTCGCCGGGAGCGGCCTCCAGCACGGTGCTCGCGACACCGGCCCGGGACAGGGCCAGCGCGGTCGTCAGTCCCACCAGGGATCCGCCGACGACGAGCACCGCGTCCCGGGCCGGGAGCCCGGCGGGAGAAGAGTCCATGTCCATGATCGGTACCTCACGAGCGCTCGGCCGGTGGTCCAGGGGACCTCCGCCGGTCGGCACCTTCCAGGGGGTCCTACGCGTACCAACGCCCGTGGCGGCCGGCGCTTCGGAAACGTTGACCGGTCAAGGAAAGCGGCATCCGTTTCGCGCGGGAGGGCGGCGTCCGGTCAGCCTGCGGGCGGCGTCCGGTCGGCGTGCGGGCGGCGTGCGGGCGGCGTGCGGGCGGCGTCCGAAAACTCGCTCTTGCGCCGAACCCCCGTGTCATCGCTTTCTGTATCGGACCGGCTGCCTAAGGTGGCCGTTCCCTGTGTATCCGATCCTGGGAGCTGTGCAGCGATGGGGCAGAAGCCAGTCATGCGGCCGACGGCGTTCACGGGCGGTGCTCCGGCATCGTCGTTGACCATGGGTGTCGAGGAGGAGTTCCAGCTCGTCCACTCCGTCACCGGCGCGCCGGACGCCCGGGGACCCGCCGTCCTGGCCCACGCCGCCCGGCAGCGCACCTCCTCGGCCGAGGACGGCACCTCGCTGCACCAGGAAATACTGGCCTCGATGGCCGAGACGACCACCGGCGTCTGCGGTGATCTCGCCGAGGTGCGCCGCCAGGTCACCGCGGGCCGGGCCCGCCTGGCGGCGGCGGCCCGGGAGGAGGGCCTGCGTCCGCTCGCCGTGGGGGTCCACCCCGCGCCCGCCCCGCCGCGACAGGTCTCCGGGACCGAGCACTACCGGTCCATGCATGAGCTGTACGGGCAGCTGGTCACCGAGACGGAGACCTGCGGATGCCATGTCCATGTGGGCACCCTGGACAAGGACGACGCGGTCACCGCCGTCAACCACCTGCGGCCCTGGCTGCCCACCCTGCTGGCGCTCTCGGCCAACTCCCGTTTCCACAACGGCCTGGACACCGGCTACGCGAGCTGGCGCACGATCCTCCTCTCCCGGTGGCCGACCAACCACATCCCGCCGCACTTCGAGTCCGCCGCGCACTACGAGGAGACTCTCGCCTCCCTCCACCGCGCCGGTGTCCTGCGGCCCGAGGCCAACGCCTACTGGCTGGCCCGCCCCTCCAGCAGGCTGCCCACCGTCGAGATCCGGGTCGCCGACGTCTGCGCCACCGTCGACGGAGCCGTACTCCAGGCAGGCCTCGCCCGCGCACTGGTTCACACGGCCCTGAACGACACGGCTGACCCGCCCGCCACGAGCGACGGCCAGTTGCTGGCCGCCGCGCTGTGGACGGCGGCCCGCCACGGCATCGGCGGGCCCGCCATCCACCCGCGTACCGGCGACCGGATCCCCGCGGCCGGCCTGGTCCGGGAGCTGTTCGCCACCCTCCGCCCGGCTCTGCGCGAAACGGGTGACCTGGAGGAGATGGAACAGCTGCTGGCCGACATCCTGCGCGACGGGACCGGGGCGGACCAGCGGCGCGGGAGCGGCGCCGGGGCCGCTCCCGCGCACGAGTCGTCCGGATGAGCACGGCCCTGGGGCCCGGTCCTCAGGAGGAGTACACGCTCAGGGTGGAGAGCTGTCCGGCCGGCCACCCGGTGTTGGCGGTGAACTGGAGCCGTACGTAACGGGTGGTGACCACGGTGGGAAGCGTCACCGTGGTGGTGTTCCCGCCGGCGGGGTCGAAGGTCCGCCCCGCCGCGCCCGCCAGCGTGGTGAAGTCCGTGCCGTTCGCGCTGCCGAGCACGGCCACCGTCTGCGTACGGGTTGCCCAGGCCGGGTCCGGGGGCAGGGCGAGGACCACACGCTTGACGGCGGACGCGGCTCCCAGATCGACCTGGATCCACTGCGGGAAGGCGTTGTTGGCGCTCTCCCAGTAGCTCCCGCTGTTCCCGTCGACAGCGTTGCCCGGCCCGTACACCTGGGTGTAGCTGCTGGCCGTGGCGGGTTTGCGCAGTGCCAGGTCGCCGGACGGCTGCGGATCACCCCCGCCCCCTCCCGGCGTCGGGGCGGTCGGCCGTACGGGAGTCAGCGCCAGCTCGCCCCTGAGCATCCGGCCGCCGTCGCCCGTCAGCCGCAGGTAGTAGTCCGACGAGCAGGCGGTGCCGTCCTCGTCGAGCGCCCGGATACCGGAACCCACCGGGATCTGCGAGGCGTTCTCGGCTGTCTTGGCGATCTGGTTGCCCTCGTTGTACTCGTCGAACATCGAGATGTAGATGCCCTGGGCGCCGACCCGCACCATGTTGTAGAACTGCCGCCACATGAAGTCCCCGTGGGCGCGGTGACCCGCCTGGAGGTCGCCGGGGAGCACACAGGGCTGGTAGTCCACGCCGTGGGCGTTGCAGTCGGCCTGGTCGGGGGTGTTGACCGAGGTGTAGAAGTTGTCGGTGTCCGCGACATTGGCGATGCGCCCCACCATCCACGGGGACAGCATGTCGAAGGCGTGGTAGAGGTCCATGAAGCCGGCGCGGGAGTCCTCGTTGCCGCTGCGCCAGTGGGTCGGCACCCCGCCCATCACGTAACAGCCCTGCGCCTTGAACCAGTTGACGACGTCCAGACAGTCCGCGACCGGCCAGTTCTTGTTCGCCTCGTTGAAGCCGAAGCCCCAGATGCCCACCACCGGCTTGCCGTTCTGCCGGGCGTACGCGGACGACGCCGTGTGGGCACGCATCTTGTTGGTCCAGTCGTCCTTGAGCTCCTGCTTCATGTTCGTCCACCCGGTGGCGTCGTACATGATGTAGAACTTGCGGCCCTGGCTCTCCGCCGAAGCGCGCACCTTGACGGCCATGGCGTCGCGCGTCGGGCCTTCCCCGCCGTTGGGGTTGAAGCGCTGCAGCGCGGCGGTGTCGATCCCGTTCTGCCGCATCCAGCTGAAGTGCGTGTCGACCGTCTGCTGGTCGTACGAGGAGAACAGCGTCGCCGGCTGCCCGCTGCCGAGGGCCGCGTAGGCGGTCCGGTAGGTGTGCGTGTAGTCGCGGTTGTCGGGCCAGCTCTTGATGGCGTTGTTGCCGGGCGACGGCGACTGGCCCCAGTTCTGGCTCCAGTGCCACCAGCCGTTGATCGGAGCCCCGTCGCCCGAACAGGCGAACCAGCCCTGGTAACCGACGGTGATCTTGCCGACGACATCCCCGGGCGGGGAGGCGGCGGGAGCGGACGGTGCGGCTGCCGCCGGTGTGGCGGCCGACAGGCCCGCGACCGTGGCGGTGGCGGTACCGGCGAGCGCGGACACGATGACGGACCGTCTGGAGATGCTCACGGGATTTCCTCGCAATCGGCTGGACCGTGGGGTACGAGGAGTGGCCGGCGTCCCGTCCGGCCACCCGCGGACAACCTAGGGACATGACCGTGCATGGACAAGATGACCGTGCGCAAATTTTTGACGCGCGTGCACAAAATCCTGCCCGTTCATCGGGAAAAATCTGCGTCCGGCCTGGTGTCGCGGTCCAGGTCGCATCCCGCGCCGGGGACGGACGGCGACCGCTCTCGGTAGCGTCGACGTATACGCCGAGGTGAACAGAGCGATCCAGGAGGGTCAGCATGGCTGCAACCGACGTGCCGACCGATCACGGCACGTATATCGGTGCCACGTCGGCCGAGCTTTCGAGGAAGACGACCGCGGACAAGCTGGCCGGAGGGGTGAGCCAGCAGGCGCTGTTCCTGCGGCGGGGCAATATCGCGCTCTACACCGACCGGCTGGTGCTCATGGGGTGGAACGACGCCGGGGACCTCGTCCTGCGGCGCGCGGACATCCGGTCCGCGCGGGCCAGATTCACCGAGCTCTACGGCCGCTTCATCGGCGGCCTGCTCAACAGGGGAAAGCCGCTGATCCTGGACACCACCCACGCGGGCGAGATCTACCTCCTGATCAACCGCAGGGAGTTCATCGAGACCACCGACGACCTGGAGTGGGTGCGGGTGCTCAACGCCTGGCTCGCCCCGGTCTCCTGAGCCGCGACGAGCCGGCGACGAGCCATGACGAGCCGCGACGAGCCATGACGAGCCATGACGAGCCATGACGAGCCGTGACCTGGGCCTGACCGTCGGCGTGCTTTCCGCGTCAGGCGGAGCCGCCGTTCGGTCCGCGAGAAGTTGCCGCCCCCGTGCTCCGCGCGGATCATGCTGGGAGGCCGCTCCCGCGGCCCGGAGCGACGCCCGGAAGGAACCGAGAGGGGGCCGGGGGCCCACATGCGCTACCGCACCCGCGTGACCGCACCCATGGCCGCGCTGCTCGGCACGGCGGCCGCTCTCACCCGCTCCCCGGCAGCGCTGGCACAAAGCTCACGGACACCGGCGCCCGGCCCGGCGAACCGGGGCACCCCGGGCGGCGAGGGCCTGGGCGACCCGGTCTTCCCCCGCCTCGGCAATACCGGCTATCGCGTCACGGCCTATCTGCTCGACTTCACCTACCGCGCCACACCCCGGCTGGTCGACGCGCGCGTCACGATCACCGCGTACGCCACGCAGGATCTCTCCCGCTTCTCGCTCGACGCGTACGGCCTCCGCGTCCACGGCGTGTGGGTGGACGGCCGGAAGGCGGCATTCCGCCAGGCGGCCCGGAAGCTGGTCGTCACTCCGGCGTCCCCGGTCGGGAACCGCGCGAAGCTGGTCGTACGGGTCGACTACACCGCCGACCCCCGAGGGCTCCGGGCGCCGCACAACGGTTGGGTGCCCACGCCTGACGGCTTCGCCGTGGCCGGACAGCCGGACCTGGCGCACACGGTCTTCCCGTGCGACGACCATCCCAGCGACAAGGCGCACTTCACCTTCCGGGTCACCGTCCCGGACGGGCTGACGGCCGTCGCCAACGGCTCGCTCGTCTCCACCGCCGGAGCGGGCGGCACGACCACCGCCACCTACCGCTCGCGCGCCCCGATCGCGACGGAACTGGTGCAGGTCGTGGTCGGGCACTACCGCGTGATCGAGCGGCGGGGGCCGAACGGACTGCGGCTGCGCGATGTCGTACCGGCCGCCCGCGTCAGGGCACTTGAGCCCGCCCTCGCCCTGACGCCGGGCCAGCTCGGCTGGCTGGAGCGGCGGCTCGGCCGCTTCCCGTTCGAGACGTACGGCATCCTGCCGGTCAACAGCGACGACCCCGGCGCCTTCGGCTTCACCGCGCTGGAGACCCAGACCCTCACCCTCTACAAGCCGGACTTCCTGCTCCAGGGCGAAGAGGTCATCGGCGCGCACATGATGCACGAACTGGTCCACAGCTGGTTCGGCAACCTCGTCTCGCCCGCCACCTGGGCCGACCTGTGGCTCAACGAGGGCCACGCCGACTACTACGCGCTGCTCTACCGCTACGAGCGCGGCTGGTCCGACTCCATCGGGCTCAAGACCATGGAGGCCCGGATGAGGAGCCTCTACGCCCAGGGCGACCAGTGGCGGCAGGACTCGGGACCGGTCGCCGCTCCGACAGCGGCCGACCTCTACGACAGCCAGCGCTACACCGGTGGTGTGCTGGTCCTGTACGCCCTGGGGAAGCTGGTCGGCGAGGACGTCTTCCGCCGTATCGAGCACGCCTTCCTCGACCGGTACCGCGAGACCTCGGCCGGCACCGGGGAGTACATCGCGGTGGCCTCCGAGGTGGCGAACCGCGACCTGTCGGCTTTCCTGCGTGACTGGCTGTACGGGACGAGGACACCGCGCATGCCCGGTCATCCGGACTGGACCGTCGACCGGACGGGGCGTTCCACCGCCACCCGGCGCGACGGAGTGAGGGCCCCGAAGGACCTGGCGAGCGGAACGCTCTGACGGGCGGGTCGCCTCAGCGCCGGAGAGCTACAGCGCCGGAGAGCTACAGCGCCGGAGAACTTTCAGCGCCACAGAGCCTCAGCGCCGGAGAACCTCAGCGCCACAGAGCCTCACGCCTCAGCGGTGGTCGGGGCCCGCAGCTGATCGTCCGGGCCGGGACCGCGTCGCCGGCCGGCCGCGACCGCTTCCAGGACCGGCCGCCAGTCCTCGACCGCGCCCGCGTCCAGCCCGATCACCTTGCCCGCGTCGTCCGCCTGGCGCAGCCGCACCGCGTCCCGCGCCAGGGGATCGAGCGCGAAGGCGGACGCCTCCTCCGGCGACATCACCCCGCCCTGGAGACCCAGGGTCTGCGCGCTCTGCGGCGACAGGACACGCTCCGGCTCCACCGCGGCCAGATAGCGCTTCGCGGGTACGTGCAGCTGTACGAGTCGGGCCACCCGGTCGCCGAGCACCGGGCGGACGGTCTCGGCGGCCCGGTCCGCGTGCCCGGCGTCGTCTCCGGGCAGCAGCAGATGGCCCAGGTCGTGGAGCAGCCCCGCGACCTGGAGCTCCTCGTCCGCCGGATACCGGCGGCGCAGCAGGGCGGCCGTCTGCAGGGCGTGGTCGTGGAGGTCCACCGGGTCGCCGCTGCGGTCCGGCGCGTCCCAGGCGTCCCGGCACGCGTGGAGGAGGTCCATCAGCTCGTCGACCGAGTTCGCCGTCACGACCCGTCCTTCCTCGTCCTGAAATGTCTGCCGTCGTCCTGCCGAGCAGATCACGGGAAAGGGCGGGCAACAGTACGGACCGCTGAACAGGCGGCGAACAGGGGGCGTCCGGCGGGTTCGGACGGAATTCGTGCCCCTTTTCCTCTGTGCGCGGCGGGCGCCGTACGGCACGCTGAGGGCATGAACGCTGCCAGACATGCCGGCGAACGACTGATGACCTGGCCGGGTCTCAGCGGCGGCCGGGCCTACTGCGGCTCAGACCTGTGCGTGCGCGCCGGTACCCAGGAGATCGTGCACTTCCACGGCGAGAACGAGGCCGATGTGCACCTCACCAACCCCATGATCGCCAAGCTGCGACCCGCGCTGAAGAACTCGACCGCGCTGCGGCTGAGAGCGGGCTCCGGCTGGGTCACCGTACGACTCGACACGGGAGCGGACATCGACTTGCTCGCCACCCTGGTCAGCGCGGCGCTCCAGGCCGTCGCGGGCCTGCCCGAGGAGAGCGGCACCGGCCGGATCACCGACCCGTGCACCCGCCACGGCCGCGCCTACTCCCGCTGAGAGTCCCGCCGTGCGTCCGGCGGTGCGATCCCGCCACGCATCCTGCTGGGATCGCACGGAGGACGGCTTTTTCTGCGGATGCGGGATCACCGGGCAGCGGCGATGGTGGGACGTGAGTACGTTCCGAGTGAGGAGCAAGCCATGTCGATGCTCGACAAGCTGAAGGACCTCGTCAAGGGGCACCCGGACCAGGCCCGGCAGGGTGTGGAGAAGGGCGGCGACGCGGTCGACAAGAAGACCGGAAACAAGTACAGCGGCCAGGTCGACAGCGCCCAGCAGAGGCTCGACGACGAGATCGGCGGCGGTGGCCGGCCCCCGAACGACGACCGCCCGCCGCAGGGCTGACGGGCAGGGCTGACGGGCAGGGCTGACGGGCAGGGCCCGCTCGTACCGTGCGCACACGTCACCGGACCGCGACTGGGTCCGGTGACGTGCGCGCACGGTCGCGTCAACCCTTCTTCTTCTCCAGGGCGGCCCGCACCAGCGCGGCGGCGAAGGTGGCCGGGTCCGTGTCGCCCGCCAGCCGCGCGAGGGCCTTGGGCTCGTCCGGCAGCCCGCGCCGGCGCGCTCCCTGAAGGGTCTTGTCGTCCAGATACGGCGCGACCTCCGGCCAGACGCCCTGCACCTCGCGCAGGAAGATGTCCGCGCCGACGGGGCCGAGGCCCGGCACCTCCCGCAGCAGTCCCCGCAGGGCGGTGATCTCGTCACCCTCCGCCCTCTCCGCCGCCTCGCGCAGCCGGCGCAGATCGCCGCCGTACGTGTCGAGAAGCAGCTGGGCTCCGTCGCCGAGCTGGGTGGCGGTGCGTTCGTCGTAGCGGCGGTAACCGCCCCGGCCCAGCGCGTCCACCCGCTCCTGCCAGGTGGCGTCCGCCATGCGACGCGGGCTGCGCAGCCCCGAGTCGGTGAGCGACCGCGAGGTCGCGAGTGCGATGCCGCTGCTGATCCGCGCACTCAACAGACAGGCGAGAACGAGTAGTTGATAGAGCGGCTGAGGGGTGTCCCGCAGGTGGATGTGTGCTTCGTCGGCGTACGTACGGCCGTCGGCGTCGAGCAGCTCCCGAACGGTTTCCCGATTGCTGGACGGTGGCACAACGAGCCTCCTCCATGGGGGAGATGGACCGGAATCAGTCTCGTCCTCCACCATTGTCGCTCGGCCAGGTACCCGTCGCACGCTCGATGACCTGGGCGCCCGACCGGTCCACGGCGCTGCGTACGACCGCGAAAATCGCGCCCTGCACGGCCGCGGCCAGCAGCACCTCTCCCCAGCCACGGTCACGGTCGAGGGCGTCGGGGGCGTTCTCCTCGTGCCGCAGGGCCTTCCAGGTCTGCTGGAAGGCCAGTCCGGCCAGCGCTCCGCCGGCCCACCCGAGCACGAAGCCGACCGGCTTGTAGGCGAGTGAGAGTTTCCGCTTCTTCTGTTTCACCGGGGGTCACCCTTCGCTGATGGCGGCCCTGTCCGGGGCGGGCCGGTTCACGGGACAGGGGACGAGTGCCCTTCTCCGGTGGACGCACACCGCTGGAGCGGGACCCGGCGGGTGTCGCGCGGGGGACGCGGCACCGGCCGGCGGGTGCCGCGTCCGGCCGGAGGGCGGATCAGGCGATGGACGCCGCGACGATCGCGGCCACCGCGATGTTGCAGGACGCGGTGACCCATACCGCCGGGTGCAGCTCCGCCTCCACCAGCGTCGCCCCCAGCTTCCCCGGCGTCACGAGATCGACGATCAGGAACGCCACGGCCATCATCACCAGGCCCAGCAGCCCGAACACGGCGGTCGACACCAGGCCCTTGCCGAAGTCGTCGTACGTCGTCCAGATCGAGGTGAACACGATGCCGCCCACGCCCAGCAGGGCCGAGCTGAGCAGGATCGCCGCGTTGCGGTTCCGCTCCTCCCAGATCTGCTTGCCGAGCTTTCCGGGCGTCAGCGCGTCCACCAGGACTATGCCGAGAATCAGAAGGACCACGCCGAGCGCTCCATAGGCACCGGCCCGGCCAAGTCCGTTGATGATGTCGCTCATTGAGAAATCAGTCTCCCTGGCAGCTGCGGGCAGAAAACGGTCGGGACACAAGCGCCGGTGAATGTATCGCACGGTCCGGGCGGTGGGACCGACCCGTACGGCCCACTAACGCCGCCCCCTCGCCCGCCGGGCAGCCGAGAGTGGGAGTCGTACGCCCGCGACCCCGACCCCCCGGAGCCCGTCATGACCCGTCAGACCCGACGCGACCTCGGCCTGCTCGCCCTGCGGCTCGGTGCCGGGGCGGTGCTCGCCGCGCACGGCACCCAGAAACTCTTCGGCTGGTTCGGTGGTGGTGGGATCAACGGGACCGGCCAGGCCTTCGAGTCCATGGGTTTCCGGCCGGGCCGGGCGACCGCACTCGCCTCAGGCCTCGGCGAGGCAGGCGGCGGGGCGCTGCTCGCGCTCGGGCTGGCCACTCCGGTGGCGGGGGCGGCGGCGGCCGGAGCCATGGCGGGAGCGGCCTCGGTCCATGTCCCCAACGGGTTCTTCTCCCAGAAGGGCGGCCTGGAGTTTCCGGGCGTCCTCGGCTGGACCGCCGCGTCCCTCGGCGTCACGGGCGCCGGCCGCTATTCGCTCGATCACGTCACCGGCCACCGCCTCGACCGGATCTGGATGATCCCCGTCGCCTTCACGGTGAGTGCCGTCGCGGCGGCCGCGCTCATCGGGAAGCGGGTCAAGGGGCTGGCGGCGGCGGAGGACGACGAGGACGCCTGAGGCCCACGCCCGGGGACTTCCGGGCTCGTCCCGCTTACCGGAAGAACCGGAAGAACCGGAAGAACCGGAAGGACCGGAGAGCACGAGGGTCGGCGAGGTCGCGCAAGCGCCGGATCGTGCCCGATCGTGCCGGGTCTTGCCCGATCATGTCCGTGCTGCGCCCGAACTTGTTTACTTCCTGGAAATCTCCCCGTACTCTTTCGGAGAAACCACAGGTTCGGGCACGGAACGGACGTAAATCCACATGTACGCACCGGAGCGTCAGCAGGAGATCCTGCGCCTCGCCCGCGAAGGCGGCCGCGTCGACGTGCTGTCGCTCGCCGAGGAGTTCCAGGTCACCGCCGAGACCGTGCGGCGCGACCTCAAGGCACTCGACCGGGCCGGGCTCGTCAGGCGGGTGCACGGCGGAGCCATACCGTCAGGGCGGCTGGACTTCGAGCCCGACCTGGCCGAGCGCGAGTCCACCGCCGCCGACGAGAAGGACCGCATCGCGCGGGCCGCCCTCGCGGAACTGCCGCCCGACGGCAGCGTGATCCTCGACGCGGGTTCGACCGTGGCCAGGCTCGCGGGGGCCCTTCCGCTGGACTGCGAGCTCACCGTCGTCACCCACGCGCTGCCCGCCGCCGCCCGGCTCGCCGACCACCCGGGGATCGACCTGCATCTCGTCGGCGGCCGGGTCCGGCACCGTACGCGCGCCGCCGTCGACGCCTGGGCACTGCGGGCGTACGGCGAGATCCGTGCCGATGTCGTCTTCCTCGGAACCAACGGCTTCTCGCCCGGCGGCGGTCTCACCACCCCGGATCTCGCCGAGGCCGCGGTCAAGCGTGCCATCGTCGGCGCCGCCCGGCGGGTGGTGCTGCTCGCCGATTCGGCCAAGTACGGGCAGGAGCACTTCGCCCGCTTCGGCACGCTCGCCGACGTCGATCTGGTCATCACCGACAACGGACTCAGCCCTTCGGACGCGGCGGCGATCGAGGCCGCGGGCGCCGAAGTGCTGTGTGTTTAGGAGAAGCGCCGTGAGTACAGCCGTGAGTACAGCCGAGAAGCCCCGGAAGCGATCATGATCCTCACCGTCACCCCCAATCCCAGCCTGGACCGTACGTACGAGGTGCCCGCCCTCGACCGCGGCGACGTGCTGCGGGCCACCGCCGAGCGCGTGGACCCCGGTGGCAAGGGCGTCAACGTCTCGCGAGCCGTCGCCGCGGCCGGACGGCGCACGGTCGCCGTGCTGCCGCTCGGGGGAGCGCCGGGCGCCCTCGTCGCCGCGCTCCTCGCGGAACAGGGCATCGAGGTCGCCCCCGTAGCGCTCTCCGGCACGACCCGTTCCAACATCGCGCTCGCCGAACCCGACGGCACGCTGACGAAGATCAACGCGCCGGGTCCCGAACTCACCGCCGCCGAGTCGGAAGCGCTACTCACCACGATCCGCGCGCAGATCAGCGCGTCCACGCGGCAGGCCGACGCCGCCGGCTGGATCGCCTGCTGCGGCAGCCTGCCGCGCGGACTCGCCCCCGACTGGTACGCCGAGCTGGTCGCCCGCGCCCACCGGGCCGGGGCCAGGATCGCCCTGGACACCTCGGGGCCCTCGCTGCTCGCAGCACTCCGGGAGCGGCCGGATGTCGTCAAGCCGAACGCCGAGGAGCTCGCCCAGGCCGTCGGCCGCCCCCTGGCGACGGTGGGCGACGCGGTCAAGGCGGCGGAGGAACTGCGGGCGTACGGTGCCAGGTCGGTCCTGGCCAGTCTCGGCGCGGACGGTCAGCTGCTGGTGTCGGACGCCGGGACCTACTTCGGCTCCGCGGCGGTCGCCGCCGTCCGGAGCAACGTGGGGGCTGGTGACGCCTCGCTGGCCGGCTTCCTGGTGGCGGGCGGCGAGGGCCCGGAGGCGCTCGCCGCCGCGGTCGCGCACGGTGCGGCGGCGGTACGGCTGCCGGGCAGCGTGATGCCGTCGCCCGGGGACCTGGACCATTCGGCGGTCAGGGTGACCGCCGACGTACCGCTGGACCGTTCCCTCACGGAGCCCGCCCGATGAGCCTTCCCGCCCCTCCTTGCCCCGCCCTGTCCCCGGTCCACGCCCCCGGCGACACCTACGCCCACCCGCACACGTACGCCCACACGCACACCCACGCCGACATCCACACCCACACCCACACCCACACCCACACCCACACCCGCGCGATATCCGAGCAAGGGAGCCCGCGATGAGCGACATGATCACCGCGGACCTGGTCGACCTCGACCTGGCCGCCGAGACTAAAGAGGCAGCGGCCCGCTCGCTGGCCGAACGGATGGTGGCCCTCGGCCGGGTCACCGATCTGGACGGATTCCTGGCCGACGTGGCCGCGCGCGAGGCGCAGATGCCGACGGGCCTGGACGGGGGGATCGGCATCCCGCACTGCCGCAGCGCCCATGTCACCGAGCCGACGCTGGCCTTCGGCCGCTCGGCGCGCGGCATCGACTTCGGCGCCCCGGACGGCCCGGCCGACCTGATCTTCCTGATCGCGGCCCCGGCCGGCGCCGACGACGCGCACCTGTCGATCCTGTCGGCCCTGGCCCGCCGCCTGATGGACGAGACGTTCACGTCCGCGCTCCGTGCGGTGGCGGCGCCCGCGACGGCGGCGTCCCTGGTCAGCGGGGAGGAGACGGCGCAGGGCGCGGCGGCAGCGGACGGGGACGGGCGCCAGGACGAGGACCGGACCGGACGGCAGGACGAGGGCGGCACGGAGGACCGCGTCTTCCGGATCGTCGCCGTCACCTCCTGCCCCACCGGCATCGCGCACACCTACATGGCCGCCGAGGCCCTGGAGCAGGCCGGCCGGGAAGCCGGCGTCGAGATCGTCGTCGAGCCGCAGGGGTCCGCCGGATTCACCCGGGCCGACGCCGCGGTCATCGCCGCCGCCGACGGGGTCATCTTCGCGCACGACGTGCCCGTGCGGGAGAAGGAGCGCTTCGCCGGGAAGCCCACCGTCGATGTCGGCGTGAAGGCCGGTATCAACCGGCCCGCCGAGCTGATCGCCGAGGTACGCGGCAAGGCGGAGCGCGGCGAGACCACCGGCGCGGCCCGCACCGCGCCGGTCGGCGACGCGGGTGACCCGGGGGACGGCTACGGCACCAAGCTGCGCAAGTGGCTGATGTCCGGAGTGAGTTACATGGTCCCGTTCGTCGCGGCGGGCGGCCTCCTCATCGCGCTCGGCTTCGCGATCGGCGGCTACACGATCGACAAGGCCCCCTCGGTCGCCGAACACTTCGTCTGGACGGACACCACGAGCTGGGCGGCCCTGCTGTTCCAGGTCGGCGGCCTGGCGTTCAGCTTCCTCGTGCCGGTCCTCGCCGGCTATATCGCGTACGGCATGGCGGACCGGCCGGGCCTGGTACCCGGCTTCGTCGGTGGTGCCATCGCACTCAGCATCAACGCGGGCTTCCTCGGCGGTCTGGTGGCCGGTCTGATCGCCGGTGGCACCGTCATGGCCATCCAGCGGCTGAAGGTGCATCCCACCCTGCGCGGCATCATGCCGGTGGTCGTGATCCCGCTGATCTCGTCGGCGGTCGTCGGTTTCCTGATGTTCCTGGTGGTCGGCAAGCCGATCGCCTCCCTCCAGTCGGGACTGACCGACTGGCTGTCCGGGCTCTCCGGGAGCAACGCGATCATCCTCGGTATCGTCCTCGGCCTGATGATGTGCTTCGACCTCGGTGGCCCGCTGAACAAGGTCGCCTACGCGTTCGCGGTCGGCGGTCTCGCCACCCCCAACGAGGGCAGCCTGAAGGTCATGGCGGCCGTGATGGCCGCGGGCATGGTCCCGCCGCTGGCGATGGCGCTCGCCACGGCCGTACGGGGCGGACTGTTCACCCGTACCGAACGCGAGAACGGCAAGGCCGCCTGGGTGCTCGGCGCGTCCTTCATCACCGAAGGCGCGATCCCCTTCGCCGCCGCCGATCCGCTCCGGGTGATTCCCTCGGCCATGGCGGGCGGCGCGGTCACGGGCGCGCTGTCGATGGCCTTCGGGTCGACCCTGCGGGCCCCGCACGGCGGCATCTTCGTGGTCCCGCTGATCGGCGCCCCGCTCCTCTACCTGGTCGCCATCGCGGCGGGTACGGCGGTCAGCGCCACGCTGGTCATCATCCTCAAGGGGGCCCGGAAGGCGGGCCGTCCGGACCATCGGCCCGCCCCGGAGGCCGGTACGACCGGGGTCGAGAGCAAGGTGCCGTCCGCCGTCTGAGCCCGGTCCTCACCTCACGTCCCCCACCGACGCGCCCGCGCCGCGAAGCTCCCCGGCTTCGCGGCGCGGGCGCGTCGTGTCGCGCCCGCCCCCACCGCCCCGCCGCCGCCCCCGCCGCGTCCGCCGTCGCGGCCATGAGGCCCGGCGGCGACGGCGGACGCGCACGGCATCGCCACAAGGCCCCTCTGCCGGGCGGCAGTTCACGCGGCAGGGCGGGCACGGTCGGTCCCGGGCCGCCGGGGAGAGCTCCGGGGGAGCTCCGGGGAAGTCCGTATGCCCGCGTGCGACCCCCCTCCGGAAATCGCGGGGAACGCCCAGGGGAGATCGCGTTATTGAATCGTGTCAATCCATCCGGATCGCTCGCGCGCCGTACATCGGCCCAGCTTGGCAGGCGTTCCCACGCACTCCCACCGTGCTCACGGGGGGTTCCCCGGCGTGATGGGGCCTTCGTTATCCCTTGACGCCCCCCAGGGGCGAAGCTAGCTTCACGGCAACTCCGTTGAAACATTTCATCGCCCCGGGGCGCAGTGGCCCGGAGACCCAGGAGACGCCCGATGACCCACCCCGATCCGGACCAGCTTCCGGTCCTCGCACTGGAGGGGGTGAGTAAGTCCTTCGGCGCCGTGCGCGCCCTGCGCGGGGTCTCCCTGCGCCTGTACGCGGGAGAGGCGCACGCCTTGGCGGGCGAGAACGGTGCGGGCAAGTCCACGCTGATCAAGACGCTGGCCGGGGTGCACCGGCCGGACGAGGGCACCGTACTGCTGGACGGTGAGCCCGTCGTCTTCCACGGTCCCGCCGACGCCCGCGACGCGGGGGTGGCCGTCATCTACCAGGAGCCGACGCTCTTTCCCGACCTGTCGGTCGCCGAGAACATCTTCATGGGCCGCCAGCCGCGCCGCTCGCTCGGCCGGGTGGACCACCGGGCGGTGCGCACGGCCGCCGCCGGTCTCTTCCGGCGACTGGGCGTGGACCTCGACCCGGACCAGGCCGCCAGTGGCCTGTCCATCGCGGACCAGCAGTTGGTCGAGATCGCGAAGGCGCTGTCGTTCGACGCCCGGGTCCTGATCATGGACGAGCCGACCGCCGCCCTCACGGGCAGTGAGGCGGCCCGGCTCTTCCAGGTGGTGCGGACCCTGCGCGAGCAGGGCGCGGCCGTCCTGTTCATCTCGCACCGGCTGACGGAGATCTTCGCGCTGTGCCAGCGGGTCACCACGCTGCGGGACGGCGCCTGGATCGCCAGTGAGCCGGTCGAGGGTCTCGCCGAGGACGATCTGATCCGCCGGATGGTCGGCCGCGACCTGGGCGAGCTCTATCCCGAGCGGACCCCCGGGACGGGCGAGGTCGCACTGAGCGTGCGCCGGCTGACCCGTGAGGGCGTCTTCACCGACGTGTCCTTCGAGGTGCGGGCCGGCGAGATCGTCGGGCTGGCCGGACTGGTCGGTGCCGGGCGCAGCGAGGTGGCCCGCGCCGTGTTCGGGGTGGACCGCTGGGACGGTGGAGACGTCGCGGTCGGCGGCCGCCCGCTCAAACCCGGGTCGCCGAGCATGGCCATGGCCGCGGGGCTGGCGCTGGTCCCCGAGGACCGCAGAGCGCACGGGCTGGTGATGAACCTGTCCATCGAGCGCAACATCGGGCTGACCGGGCTGGGGAAGTCCTCCCGGGCCGGCCTGATGCGGCGGGCCGCCGAACGCGGCCGCGCCGCCGACTGGGCTGTGCGACTGCGGGTCACCTACGCCCGCCTGGGGGATCTCGTCGGCACCCTGTCCGGCGGCAACCAGCAGAAGGTGGTGCTGGCCAAGTGGCTGGCGACCGACCCGGTCGTGCTCATCGTGGACGAGCCCACCCGTGGCATCGACGTCGGCACCAAGGCCGAGGTGCACCGGCTCCTCGCGCGGCTGGCGGCAGACGGAGTCGCGATCCTGATGATCTCCTCCGACCTGCCGGAGATCCTCGGCATGGCAGACCGGGTACTGGTCATGCACGAGGGCCGGATCGCCGCCGAGATCCCCGGGGCCGAGGCGACCGAGCAGTCGGTGATGGCGGCCGCCACCGGTGTCGCGGGGAGGGCGGCATGACGACGACCCTGGAATCCGCCCCGGTCCCGGCCACGGCCCCGACCACGCTGATCGACCGGGTGCTGAGATTACGCGAGTTCGCCATCCTGGCCGTCCTGGTCCTGATGCTGGGCGCCACGCAGATCACCAACAGCGCCTTCCTGTCCCAGCAGGGGATCAAGGACCTGCTGCTGAACGCCACGATTCTGGTCCTGGTCGCGATCGGCGAGGCGATGGTCGTGCTCACGCGCAACGTCGACCTCTCCGTCGGATCGGTGCTGGGCGTCGCGGCGTTCGCGGCGGGCACCTTCCTCCGGTCCGGCGGAAACCCGTTCCTCGCGGTCCTGATCGCCGTCGCCCTGGGCGCCGCCTTCGGGGCGCTGAACGGGCTGCTCGTGAGTACCGGTCAGGTTCCCGCACTGGTCGTCACGCTGGGCACGCTCTACATCATCCGCGGCACCGACTCGATCTGGGTGGGCTCCCGCGAGATCACCGCGGGTGATCTGCCCTCCGGATTCTCCTCGTTCGGCCATGGCGGCCTCGGGTTCGTCCCCTATCTCGCGATCCTGGCCGCCCTGGTCCTGGTCGCCGTCGCCTGGTATTTACGCGACTACCCCGGCGGCCGGGAGTTCTACGCCCTCGGGTCCAGCCCCGAGGCCGCGCGCCTGGCCGGTGTCCCGGTCCGCAAGCGCGTCCTCACCGCCTACATCGCCTGCGGCGCGCTCGCCGGCCTGGGCGGCGCGCTGTACCTGGCGCGCTTCGGCAACGTCGACTCCGGCACCGGCGGCGGTTACGAACTCACCGTCGTCAGCGCCGTGGTCGTCGGCGGCGTCGCCTTCACCGGCGGCTCGGGCAACGTCTACGGAGCGGCCCTGGGCGCGCTGCTCCTCACCTCCGTCAACAGCGTCCTGCCCTCGATCGGCGTCAGCTCGACCTGGGTCCTGGCCATCGACGGAATCCTGCTGCTGCTCGCGATCGCCGTCGACCGGATCGTGGCCCTGCGGGTCGCCGGAACCCTGCGCACGAGGGCGGCACGGAGGAGGATCGCCCGCCATGGCTGACACCTCACGCATCCACCGCCTGCGCGGGAGCGTCCGCTGGGACACCGTCGTCGGCGCGCTGCTGCTGGTCCTGCTGGTCTGCTCCTTCTCCTTCGTGGACCACTTCGGCAACGCGCTCAACCTCTCCTTCCTCATCGGGAACACCCTGCCGATCGCGATGATCGCCCTGCCGATGACGATGCTGGTGGTGGCCGGGGAGATCGACCTGTCGGTCGGATCGACCGTGGGCCTGTCCGGGGCCGTCATGGGCGCGCTGTGGAACGCCGGCATGGCCATCGAGACCATCATTCCGCTCTGCCTGCTCCTGGGGGCCGTCTGCGGGCTGGTCAACGGCGTGCTGGTGACCCGCCTGGGGCTGCCCTCCCTGGCCGTCACCATCGGCACGATGGCCGCCTACCGGGGCGTCGCACAGATCGTCCTGGGGGCGAACTCGGTGACCGACTTCCCGCAGCGGTACCTGGACTTCGGCTCGGGTCGCGTCGCGGGCACCTTCATCCCCTACGCGGCGCTGCCCTGGGCCGTACTGCTCGTCATCGCGGTCGTCGTGCTGCACGCGACTCCTGCCGGGCGGTCGCTGTTCGCGGTGGGCGCCTCCGAGGAGGCGGCGCGGTTCACCGGTATCCGGGTCAAGCGGCTGAAGCTGTCGATGTTCGTCGCCACCGGCCTCATGTCGTCCCTGACCGGCGTGTTCTGGGCTCTGCACTACGCCAGCGCGCGCTACGACAACGCCACCGGGCTGGAGTTGACCGTCATCGCGGCGGTGCTGCTCGGCGGGGTCGATTTCGACGGAGGCAGGGGCACGCTCGGCGGAGCGGTCGCCGGAGTGTTCCTTCTCGGCGCGCTGCAGAACGTGATGAGTCTGCTCAATGTCTCGGCACAGTCCCAGATCGTGGTCACCGGTGTCCTGTTGGTGATCTCCGTCCTCGGCCCGCGCGTCGCCCGGCGGATCGCCGCGGCCCGCGCCCGCAGAGGATCGCTCCCCGCTCCCGCCGGTTCCGCCTGAACGGCATCGCCGGACCGCGCCGGCTCCCCACCTCCAGGCGTCGGCGCCTCCAGGCGTCGGCCCGCCCGTCCGCTGCCCAGCGGCGGGGGTCCGCCGCCCAGCAACGAGAGGAACACCACCATGGTCCCGAGGTTCACCCCTGCAGCCCGCACCGGCACAGCGCTCGCCGCCGCCGCCGTTCTCGCCCTCGCGCTCGGCGGCTGCGGCGGCACCACCAAGAACTCGGCCGGTGCGGCGGGCTCCTCCGCCCCCGTCTCCCGGGCGTCGGCCGACCCGGACGCGCCCACCAAGACCGGCCTGACCGTCGCCTTCCTGCCCAAGCAGGTGAACAACCCGTACTTCACCATCGCCGACAACGGTGGCAAGGCGGCTCTGGCCTCGCTCGGCGAGACCTACAAGGAGGTCGGCACCACCAGCGGCACCGACACCGCCGGCCAGGTCTCCTACCTGAACACCCTCACCCAGCAGCAGGTCTCCGCGATCGCCCTGTCCGCCCAGGACCCGGGAGCCCTGTGCACCGGGCTCAAGCAGGCCATGGCCAACGGCATCAAGATCGTCACCTACGACTCGGACACCAACGCCGACTGCCGTCAGCTGTTCATCTCCCAGGCCGGGGCCGAGGCGCTCGGCCGCAGCGAGGTCGAACTCCTCGGCAAGCAGCTCGACTACACCGGTGAGATCGCGATCCTCTCGGCCGCCCAGACCGCCACCAACCAGAACACCTGGATCGGCTACATGAAGGACGAGCTGAAGAAGCCCGCGTACGCCAAGATGAAGCTGGTCACCGTGGCCTACGGCAACGACGACGCCCAGACGTCCTTCCAGCAGACCCAGGGACTCCTGCAGCAGTACCCGAACCTGAAGGGGATCATCTCCCCGACCACGGTCGGCATCAAGGCCGCCGCGCAGTACCTGGACGGCTCCAAGTACCAGGGAAAGGTCAAGCTGACCGGCCTGGGTACCCCCGACGACATGCGCGCGTACGTCAAGAACGGCACGGTCCAGGCCTTCGAGCTGTGGGATCCGGCGAAGCTCGGCAGCCTCGCCGCCTACGCCGCCACCGCGCTGGCGTCGGGTCAGATCACCGGCGCACCAGGACAGACCTTCAAGGCCGGCTCCCAGGGCACCTTCACCATCGGCGCCGACGGTGTGGTGGTGCTCGGCGAGCCGACCGTCTTCGACGCGTCCAACATCGCCCGGTTCCACTTCTGACCCGCACCGGGCCTCTGACCCGCACCGGCTGCTGACCCGCACCGGTCCACGGACGGGTCCGCCGCCGCCCGGCCGGGCGGCGGCGGTGCGTGCCGTACGTCGTCGGGACCGGGCCAGGGCCAGGGTGCGGCGCCGGCGCGCGGCCGTGAGCCCATACGATAAGCAAGTCGCCGGGGCCGAACCCTCCGGTGCAAGCGAGAGGCAGCAGGACACGCGCGTGGCACGGATGGTGGGAATCAAGGATGTGGCCCGGCACGCGGGGGTCTCGGTCGGCACCGTCTCCAACGTGATCAACCGGCCGGAGATGGTCGCGGAGGAGACCAGGATCCGGGTCCGGACGGTCATCGAGCGCCTCGGTTACGTCCGGAGCGAGTCCGCACGCCAACTGCGGGCCGGGCAGAGCCGGATCATCGCGCTGCTGGTCCTGGACATGGGCAACCCCTTCTTCGTCGACGTCGCCCGTGGCGCGGAGCGCGCCGCACGCGCGGCCGGGCTCCGCGTGATGGTGTGCAACAGCGGACAGGACCCGGCCGAGGAGGCCGACTACCTGTCCCTCTTCGCCGAACAGCGGGTCCGTGGCGTCCTGCTGACACCCGCCGAGGCCGACGGCCGCAACCTGGACTCCCTCCGCCGCCGGAACATCCCCTTCGTGCTGGTGGACCGCAGGGCGACCGGAACCGCCGAATGCTCCGTATCCGTGGACGACATCGCCGGCGGGACCCTCGCGGTGCGGCACCTGCTGGGCGCGGGACACCGTTCCATCGCCTATGTCAGCGGTCCCGGCCACCTCCAGCAGATCAAGGACCGCCGGGCCGGAGCGCTCGCCGCGCTCGCGGAGGCCGGTCTGCCCGCCGATGTCCTGCGGGACCTGCCGACCGGCGGGCTCGACGTCGCGGCGGGCCGCGACGCGGGCGCCCGGCTGCTCGGGCTCGCCCACCGGCCCACCGCCGTCTTCTGTGCCAACGACCTGCTGGCACTCGGTGTGCTGCAGGCGCTGTACGCGGCGGGCGTCAGCGTTCCGGAGGACCTCGCGATCGTCGGCTACGACGACATCGAATTCGCCGCCGCCGCGGTGGTCCCGCTGACCTCGGTCCGCCAGCCCGCCCTCATCATGGGCGCCATGGCCGCCGAGATCCTTCTGGAGGAGACCGGCGACGACGCGGGCACCCACCGGCACCGGCGCGTCGTCCTCCAGCCCGAACTGGTGGTACGCGGCTCCTCCCTCGCCCGGCGCTGAGCCCCGGGGAACCGGGCGCGTCGCGCCGCGAACCGTCGCTGTCGACGGTGACGGTACGCACGCCGGCCCGCAAGCCGTGGAGCGTGTCCTGAGGAACCGGGCCCGACCGACCGCGTCCCGCGCCGTGCGCGGAGTGGGCACGCGAGCCGTATAACGTTTCAACCCGGCAGAGTCTGGAGTCGGCTCCAGGAGCGGGTCGATACCCGCCCCGGCCGTACCCCGCTCGGACCCCGCCGCAAACCCGCTCGGACCCCGCCGCAATTCCGCACGGACCGCGCCCCGTCACCGGTCGACGACGGGTGCGCGGCCTTCCTTGACTGCGCGTGCCCGGCCGACTACGTTGCCCTTGCGTGAAACGATTCACTTAGAGGATGACAGGGAATCTCATGACGGAACTGTCCGCAGTGAAGGCGACGCTGAAGGCGCAGCAGATCGAGACTCCGTCGTGGGGCTACGGGAACTCGGGGACACGGTTCAAGGTGTTCGCGCAGGCCGGTGTGCCGCGTGACCCGTACGAGAAGATCGACGACGCGGCCCAGGTGCACGCCGCGACCGGGGTGGCGCGGCGGGTGTCGCTGCACATCCCGTGGGACAGGGTCGAGGACTACTCCGCGCTGGCCGCGTTCGCGAAGGAACGCGGCCTGGAGCTGGGGGCGGTCAACACCAACACCTTCCAGGACGACGACTACAAGCTCGGCAGCGTCACCCACCCCGATCCGAAGGTGCGCCGCAAGGCGGTGGACCACCTGCTGGAGTGCGTGGACATCATGGACGCGACCGGCTCGCGGGACCTCAAGCTGTGGTTCGCCGACGGCACCAACTACCCGGGCCAGGACGATGTCACCGCCCGTCAGGACCGCCTGGCCGAGGCGCTGGCCGAGGTCTACGCCCGGCTCGGCGCGGACCAGCGCATGATCCTGGAGTACAAGCTCTTCGAGCCCGCTTTCTACACGACCGACGTCCCGGACTGGGGCACCTCCTACGCCCACTGCCTGAAACTCGGGGAGAAGGCCAAGGTGGTGGTCGACACCGGGCACCACGCGCCGGGCACCAACATCGAGTTCATCGTCGCCTTCCTGCTGCGGGAGGGGAAGCTCGGGGCCTTCGACTTCAACTCCCGCTTCTACGCCGACGACGACCTCATGGTCGGCTCCGCCGACCCGTTCCAGCTCTTCCGCATCCTGCACGAGGTCGCCAAGAACGACGGCTTCGCACCGGAACGCCAGGTGGCGTTCATGCTCGACCAGTGCCACAACATCGAGGCCAAGATCCCGGCGGTGATCCGCTCGGTGATGAACGTCCAGGAGGCCACGGCCAAGGCTCTGCTGGTCGACCTCGACGCGCTGCGCGCCGCCCAACTGGCGGGCGACGTGCTGGAGGCCAACGCGGTGCTGATGGACGCGTACAACACCGACGTCCGCCCGCTGCTGCGCGAGGTCCGCGCGGAGCAGGGCCTCGACCCGGACCCGCGAGCGGCCTACGCCGCGTCCGGCTGGCAGCGGCGGATCGTCGCCGAGCGGGTCGGCGGCGACCAGGCCGGCTGGGGCGCCTGACGCCACTCCCGCCACGCTGAGACCGTCCGTCACGCTGAGACCGTCCGTCACGCTGAGACCGTCCGCCACGCCGAGCCCGTCCGCCACGCCGCGAGCCCGTCCGCCACGCTGAGACCCGGCGGGACGGCCCGGACCCTCCCCTCTTCTTCCTTCCGCACCGAGGACTCCCACCATGCCGCTGCACCCCGAGATCTCCGCGCTGCTGGCGCGTTCCCACCGGCTGGGTTCGGACCCGCGCAACACCAACTACGCCGGAGGCAACACATCGGCCAAGGGCTCCGCCCCCGACCCGGTCACCGGCGGCGAGGTCGAAGTGCTGTGGGTCAAGGGATCCGGGGGCGATCTGGGCACCCTGGCCGAGCCGGGCCTGGCGGCGCTCAGGCTGGACCGGCTGCGCGGGCTGGTGGACGTGTACCCGGGCGTGGAGCGCGAGGACGAGATGGTCGCCGCGTTCGACTACTGCCTGCACGGCAGGGGCGGGGCCGCACCGTCCATCGACACCGCCATGCACGCCCTGGTCGACGCCGCGCACGTGGACCACCTGCACCCCGACTCCGGCATCGCCCTGGCGACCGCCGCCGACGGGGAGAAGCTGACCGCGGAGTGCTTCGGCGACCGGGTGGCCTGGGTGCCCTGGCGCCGTCCCGGGTTCCAGCTCGGCCTGGACATCGCGGCCGTCAAGCGCGAGAACCCGGGGGCCATCGGCTGCGTCCTGGGCGGCCACGGGATCACCGCCTGGGGCGCCACCAGCGACGAGGCGGAGGCCAACTCGCTGGACATCATCCGCACGGCCGAGCGGTTCCTCGCCGAGCGCGGCCGCCCCGAGCCCTTCGGCGCGCTCCTGGACGGGTACGGCCCGCTGCCGCGAGCCGGGCGCCGCGAGCGCGCCGCCGTCCTGGCGCCGCTGATCCGCGGGCTGGCCTCGACCGACCGCCCGCAGATCGGCCACTTCACCGACACCGACGCGGTACTGGACTTCCTGGCCCGCGCCGAACACCCGCGTCTCGCGGCGCTCGGCACCTCCTGCCCGGACCACTTCCTGCGCACCAAGGTCCGCCCGCTGGTCCTGGACCTGCCCGCCGGCGCGCCGATCGGCGAGGTGACCGAGCGCCTGCGCTCGCTGCACACCGCCTACCGCGCCGACTACCAGGCGTACTACGACCGGCACGCCACCGCGGACTCCCCGGCCATGCGGGGCGCCGACCCGGCCGTCGTGCTGGTCCCGGGGGTGGGCATGTTCTCCTTCGGCAAGGACAAGCAGACCGCCCGGGTGGCCGGCGAGTTCTATCTCAACGCGATCAACGTGATGCGCGGCGCCGAGTCGGTGTCGGTCTACGCCCCGATCGAGGAGTCCGAGAAGTTCCGCATCGAGTACTGGGCCCTGGAGGAGGCCAAGCTGCGGCGCATGCCCGCGCCCAGGCCCCTGGCGGGCCGGGTCGCGCTGGTCACCGGCGCGGGCTCCGGCATCGGTAAGGCCGTCGCCCACCGGCTCGCCGCCGAGGGCGCCTGCGTCGTCGTCGCCGACCTGGACACCGCGAGCGCCGTCGCCGTCGCCGGGGAGATCGGAGACGGCGACAGGGCTGTGGCCGTCACCGTCGACGTGACCGACGAGCAGCAGATCACCCGGGCCTTCGCGGACGCGGCACTGGCGTTCGGCGGGGTGGACCTGGTCGTCAACAACGCCGGCGTCTCCCTCTCCAAGCCGCTGCTGGAGACCACCGCCCGGGACTGGGACCTGCAGCACGACATCATGGCCCGGGGCTCCTTCCTGGTCTCCCGCGAGGCGGCCCGCGCGATGATCGAGCAACGGCTCGGCGGTGACATCGTCTACATCGTCTCCAAGAACGCGGTCTTCGCCGGTCCCAGCAACATCGCCTACTCCGCCACCAAGGCCGACCAGGCCCACCAGGTGCGGCTGCTGGCCGCCGAGTTGGGCGAGCACGGCATCCGCGTCAACGGTGTCAACCCGGACGGCGTCGTACGCGGCTCGGGAATCTTCGCCGCCGGCTGGGGGGCCCAGCGTGCCGCCACCTACGGCATCGAGGAGGAGGAACTCGGTGCGTTCTACGCCCAGCGCACCATCCTCAAGCGCGAGGTCCTGCCCGAGCACGTCGCGAATGCGGTCTTCGCGCTCACCGGCGGCGACCTCACCCACACGACCGGTCTGCACATTCCCGTCGACGCCGGTGTCGCCGCGGCCTTCCTGCGCTGACGCCACGCCAGCCGACCGGTCAAGCGGTCCACCTACCCGTCCGTTGCCCGCCGGTACCACTCCGGCACCCGTACGCCCCCACCGTCCCCGGCCCCGACGCCCAGCTCCCAGGTTGCCCGTTGAATTCCACGACGAACTCCGCGACGAACTCCACGGCCTCGCCCCGCGCACTCCCCGCCACCTTCGCGGCGGCCGACCTCGGCGCCACCAGCGGCCGTGTGGTCCTCGGCCGCGTCGGTGACGGCCGCCTCGACCTGACGGAGGTGCACCGCTTCGCCAACACGCCCGTACGACTGCCCTCCGGGCTCCACTGGGACATCCTCGGGCTCTACCAGGGAGTACTCGACGGACTGCGCGAAGCCGACCGGTCCGGTCCGATCGCGTCCATCGGCATCGACAGCTGGGCCGTCGACTACGGCCTGCTGGACCGGACCGGGGCGCTGCTGGGCAACCCGTACCACTACCGCGACCCGCGCACGGACACCGTCGCCGAGGAGGTCCGCGAGAAGATCGGCGCGGCGGAGCTGTACCGGATCACCGGTGTGCAGCACCTGCCCTTCAACACCGTCTACCAGCTGGCCGCCGCCACCGGCACCCCCCAACTCCGCACCGCCCGCCATTTGCTGCTGATCCCCGACCTCCTGACGTACTGGCTCACCGGCCGGATCGGCGCCGAGGCCACCAACGCCTCCACCACCGGCCTGTACGACACCCGCGCCGGCACCTGGTCAGCCACGGTGACCGACTCTCTCGGCCTCGGTGCCGGGCTGCTGCCGCGACTGCACCACCCCGGCGACGCGACCGGGACGCTGCTGCCGGAGGCCGCCGCCCACACCGGGCTGCCGTCCGGCACACCGGTCACGGCCGTCGCCTCGCACGACACCGCGTCCGCCGTCGTCGCCGTCCCGGCCGACCGGCCCGGCTTCGGCTACATCTCCTGCGGCACCTGGTCCCTGGCCGGACTGGAACTCGACGCCCCGGTGCTCACCGAGGCCTCACGAGCCGCCAACTTCACCAACGAACTCGGCATCGACCACACCGTCCGCTACCTGCGCAACATCATGGGGCTGTGGCTGCTCAGCGAGGCTCAGCGCACCTGGCGGGCCCAGGGCAAGCAGCACGACATCGGCCCGCTGCTGTCCCGGGCGGCGTCGGCGGAGCCTTTCACCGCCGTCATCGATCCCGACGCCCCGGAGTTCCTCGCCCCCGGTGACATGCCCGCCCGCATCGCCGCCTTCTGCGAGCGCACGGGGCAGCGGCCACCCGCCGACCAGGGCGCACTGGTGCGGACCATCCTGGAAGCCCTGGCCCTGGCCCACGCCCGCACCCTGCGCCGGGCGGCCGAACTCGCGGGGCGGGACCTCGACGTGATCCACCTGGTGGGCGGCGGCAGCCGGAACGACCTGCTGTGCCAGCTCACCGCCGACGCCGCCCGGCTGCCGGTGGTCGCGGGGCCCGCCGAGGCCACCGCGCTCGGCAATGTCCTCGTCCAGGCCCGCGCCCATGGCCTGGTCGGTGACCGCTCCCGGATGCGCCGCCTGGTCGCGGACACCCAGCCGCTGCGCCGCTACACCCCCCGGGGCGACCGGTCCGCCTGGGCCTCGGCGGCCGGCCGTATCGGTCTGACCTGACCTGACCTGACCTGACCTGACCGTCCGGCCGTATCGGCCGGGCGGACGCGTCCCCGGTGACGCTGCTCACCGGCCACCCCCGGCGCTCACCGGTCACCGCCGATCGCGGGGCGGGCGTCGGCGGCGGTCATGGCGCGCGGCCGGGCGCGCAGGACGGCCGGACGGACACGCAGCCGTCGCAGCGGGGTGGGCGGCACCGTGCGGGCGGTGCCGCGCGCGTAGTGCCGCTCGACGTAGAACTGTCCCGCGCTGAGCACGGTGGTGACGGCGATGTACCAGAGGGTGGCGACCATCAGCAGCGGGATGACCTGATAGGTCTGGTTGTAGACCAGCTGGACCGAGTACAGCAGGTCGTGCACGGCCAGCACACTGACGATGCTGGTGCCCTTGAGCGTGCCGATCAGCATGTTCCCGGCGGTCGGAACGATCGAGCGCATCGCCTGGGGGATGACGATCCGGCGCAGCGTGCGCGGTCTGCCGAGGCCGAGCGCCTGGGCCGCCTCGGTCTGGCCGGTGTCCACGGAGAGGATGCCGCCGCGTACCACCTCGGCGGCGTAGGCGGCCTCGTGCAGGGTCAGCCCGACGACGGCGGTGAGGGTGGGACCGAGCAGATTGACCGTCTGGACGGTGACGAACCGCGGTCCGAAGGGAATGCCCAGGCCGAGCGTCGGGTAGAGGGCGCCGATGTTGAACCAGAACAGCAACTGGACGAGCAGCGGCGTGGACCGGAAGATCCACACATAGCCCCAGCTCAGCGTGCGCAGCACAGGGTTTCCGGACAGCCGCATGACCGCCAGCGGGGTGCCGAGCAGAAAGCCGAGCACCATCACCGCGGCGGTCAGCCAGAGCGTCAGCAGCAGCCCGTCGAGCACCGCGCCGGTGGTGAAGTACCGAGCCACCACGTCCCATTGAAAAGCACGGTTGTGGACCACGGAGTTGACCACCACCGCGAAGACCAGCAGCGCGGCGGCCGCGGTCAGCCGGCGGCCGACGCGTCGACGCGGCACGACCTTCGGGAGGTCGTCGGATGCGAGGCCGCCGGACTTCAGCCGTCCGGCGGACGAGACGGATACGGCGTCGGATGCGGAGTCGGGAGCGGAGTCGGGAGCGGTGACTTCGGAAGGCGAGACCATCAGAGGCTCTCCGGGGAGGGAGTGGCGGGCGTCGGCGGTGACCACCCGGCGGCACACGTACGCCGGGCCGCGCACCTGCCGCGCGGGTACGGTGCGGCCGGGCCTCGGCGTCATCACACGCGCCGCGTCCCTCAACGCGGCCGGAGCGCGGCGCCCACGCGTGGCGAAGCCGGTCCGCCGCCGATCGTAAGCGGCCACCGCACCGGTGTGTCAACCAGGCCTGTCACGAACGGTGTTGGTCCGGCATCCGGGCAGTGGTTGACGAGAGGCGCGGCGTGCTGCTCAATGGGGCGCATGAATACCGAGCAGCGCCTGGTCACCCGTGACCACATCGACTTCGGTCGAGTGTGGTCCGCGGCGTGTTGCGTCTGAATCGGCAGCGGGCTGTCCGACCGGCCCTTCCCTCCCTCGGTCAACCCCGTCGCGGGCCGAGTCCTCTCTTCGTATGACCGTCGTACGCGGGCACTGACCCGCGTACGGGTGGTTCCGCGAGTCCGGACGCACGCTGCCGCCGCACTGTTCCGCCCGAGGCCCCTGCCCCGGCGTCATCCTTCCTGATTCGTCCCGCGTTCCCCTCGCCCTGAGACACGGTCACCTGAGGCCGTTGTCGTGAGGGCGGCCGCGCCCTGCCCGCGTGCGGCCCACCGTTTTCGAGAACTTGAGGAAAGGTCATTTCCCATGCCTGTGGAGTTCCTCGGCATCGCCGCCACCAACGACGGCTCCGAAACGACCCCGCGCTCCGGCGCCGCCTTCGACAAGGAATACACACTGCGGCTCGCCCGGGCACATGAGGACAACGGCTGGGACCGGGTGCTGTTCGCGTACGGGGCCGGATCGCCCGATCCCGCGCCGGCCGCCGCATACATCGCCGCCAGGCTGGAATCCCTGCGGATCCTGCTCGCCCACCGGCCCAACGTCTCGTACCCCACCTTCGCCGCCAAGACCTTCGCCACGCTGGACCAGATCAGCGAGGGGCGGCTGACCGTGCACTTCATCACCGGCGGCAACGACCACGAGCAGGGCCGTGAGGGCGACACCCTCACGAAGGACCAGCGCTACGCCCGCACCCGCGAATACATCCGCATCGTCAAGAAGATCTGGACCACGCATGAGCCCTTCGACCACGAGGGCGAGCACTACCGCTTCCACGACTTCGTCAGCGATGTCTTCCCCGTTCAGCAGCCCCGGCCCGGGGTCTCCTTCGGCGGGTCCTCCCCGGCGGCGTACGAGGCCGGGGGAGCCGAGGCCGATATCTACTGCCTGTGGGGTGAGCCCCTGGAGAAGACCGCCGAGCAGATCGAGGCGGTGAGGGCGGCCGCGAAGGCCGCGGGCCGCACCGATGTCCCCCGCATCCAGGTGGCGTTCCGCCCGATCATCGCCCCGACCGAAGAACTGGCCTGGGAGAAGGCCCACAGAACGGTCGGCGCCATCCGCGCCCGGCGGGAGGAGGGACTCGTACGCCACCGCCGCGGCGGTGCCCCGGAGAACACCGGATCGCAGCGGTTGATCGCCATCGCCGAAGCGGGGGAGCGCTACGACCGCGCGCTGTGGACCCCGACCGCCGCCGCCACCGGCGGGGCGGGCAACTCCAACGCCCTGGTCGGCACTCCGGAAACGGTCGCCCAGGCTCTCCTCGATTACCACGACCTCGGCGTGGACATCCTCTCCGCCCGGGGCTACGACCTGCTGGGCGACGCGATCGACTTCGGCCGGTACGTCATCCCGATCGTCCGCGAGGAGGTCGCCAAGCGCGACGCCGAAAGGGCGGAGGCCGGTCCGCAGGCGCTCACGGCGGTGCGCGGATGACCTCCGTCGCACACACCCCTTCCCCTGTCACCGACCTGACGATCGTTCAGGTCCCGGTCTCCGACCCGCGCGTGGCACCGCTGCTGCGCGAACTCGGCGACGAGTACTCCGCCCGCTACGGCAAGGACGCCCACGCCGAGCTCGCCCGCTACCCCGACGAGGAGTTCGCCGAACCGTACGGCGGCGTGCTGCTCCTGCTGCTGGAGAACGGCGAGCCGGTCGCGGGCGGCGCCTTCCGCCGGTACGACGAGACCACGGCCGAGCTGAAGCGGATCTGGACGCACTCCGCCCACCGTCGGCGTGGCCTGGCCCGCCGGGTCGTCGACGAGCTGGAACGGGAGGCGGCCGCGCGGGGCTACCTGCGGATCCACCTGACCACCGGCCCGCGCCAGCCCGAGGCCCGCGCCCTGTACCTGGCCGGCGGTTACACACCGCTGTTCGACACCGGCGCCGATCCGGAAACCATCGGCCCCCTGCCCTTCGAGAAGCACCTCGCCGGCAACGCTCCCACCGCAAAGGCATCCGCCCCGTGAGCCTCCCCGGAACGCGAACCCGATCACGCCTCGCCGCCGCCGCGCTGCTGCCCCTTCTGGCACTGACCGCCTGCGCGGGTCCCGATGACGCGGGCGGGGCCGGGGCGGGCGCCGGAGCCTCTCCCGCGCCGACCGGCGACCCGGTCGCCGCCGTACGGAAGGTGGCCTCCGTCGCCGCCCTGCTGCCCGCCGGTGTGCGGGCGTCGGGCACCCTGCGGGTCGGCAGCGCGGTGGGAGCCCCGCCGGGGGCGTACTACCCGCAGGGGGCGGAGACGAAGAAGCCCGTGGGCCAGGACATCGACATCGCGGACGCGGTCGCCAAGGTTCTCGGCATCCGGCTGCGGCGCCAGGACGCCTCCTTCGAGACGATCCTGCCCGCCCTCGGAAGCGGCAAGTACGACGTCGGAACCGGCAACTTCGGCGTCACCGCGGAGCGCCTGAAGACCATCGACTTCGTGACCTACATCAACGACGGCCAGGGCTTCGCGGTGCGGCAGGGCAACACCGCGCTGGGGACGAAGGTCACCGGACTCACCCAGTTGTGCGGGCTGACCATCGGCACCGGGGCCGGCACCACCTTCGCGACCACCCTCGCCGCGCAGAAGGGGGTGTGCGCCGAGGCCGGTGAAAAACCGTACGACGTGAAGGTCTTCTCGGAGAACGGGGCCACCGTCACCGCACTCCAGCAGGGCCGGATCGACGTGGTGATGTCCACCATCAACGGCCTGCGGTACCAGGCGGCGCAGCCCGCCTCCCGGACCACGTTCCTGGGCGAGTTCCACCGTCTCGACGTGGGCTTCGCCTTCACGAAGGACTCCCCGCTCACCCCCGCGTTCCAGGCCGCCGTCAACGAGCTGATCAAGGACGGCACGTACGCCCGGATCCTCCAGAAGTGGGGCACCACCGCCTCCGCGATCGACGCGTCGCGGATCAACCCGCCCGAGCACCAGTCATGAGCAGGAAAACGACGATGGGACTCGCCACCGATTCCGCGCCGCGCGGCGCGGCCCCACCGGACACCGGCCCCGACGACCCGGCCCGGGGCCCGGACCCGGCACCCGACGATCCCGCCTCCCTCCAGGTCGTCCCCGCGCGCCACTACACCCGGTGGGTGGCGGTCGTCGCCGTGACGGTGCTGGTCGCCCAGTTCGCGCACGGACTGGCCACCAACCCGGTCTGGGAGTGGGGCGTCTTCCGCGACTACGTCTTCTCCGAGACGATCGTCCAGGCGGTGGGGGTGACGCTCCAACTCACCGCCTACGCCACGGTGCTGGGCTTCCTGATCGGCACGGTGCTGGCCTTCATGCGGCTCTCGCGGAGCCCGGTGCTCCAGACGGTGGCCTGGTCCTACATCTGGATCTTCCGGTCCATCCCGATGATCGTCCAGCTGGTGTTCTGGTTCAACCTGAGCGCCCTGTACGAGGAGTTCGGCGTCGGAATTCCCTTCGGGCCGGTCTTCTGGTCCGTCGACAGCAACAGCCTGATCGGCACCATCGGAGCCGCCCTCATCGGACTGTCGCTGCACCAGGCCGCGTACGCCGCCGAGATCGTCCGCGGCGGCGTCATCTCGGTCGACCACGGCCAGCTTGAGGCCGCCGCCGCGCTGGGCATCCCCCGGCTGCGGCAGATCCGGCGGATCGTGCTGCCGCAGGCCATGCGCGCGATCCTGCCCACGGCCGGCAACGAGATCATCGGCCTGCTCAAGGGCACCTCGGTGGTCTATGTCATGGCGATCGGCGAGCTCTTCTACCAGGTGCAGGTGATCTACGGCCGCAACGGCAGGGTGATCCCGCTGCTGCTGGTCGCCACCGCCTGGTACGTACTGCTGACCTCGCTGCTGTCGGTCGCGCAGTACTACGTGGAGCGCCATTTCGCCCGGGGAGCCAATCGCACCCCACCGCCCACCCCGATCCAGCGCGCCCGGCGTTTCGCACGAAATCTGCGCTCCGCCGCCATGCGGCGCGACCAGCCCGTCATACCCCTGGGACACCCAGGGCCCCTGGGAGACAACTGATGAGCGACGTGATGGTGGACGTCCACGGCGTCCACAAGAGCTTCGGGCCGCTGGAGGTGCTGCGGGGGGTGGACCTCCAGGTCCGCCAGGGCGAGGTGACCGTGATCCTCGGCCCGTCCGGCTCCGGGAAGTCCACCCTGCTGCGCACCATCAACCACCTGGAGAAGGTGAACCGTGGCTGGATCAGCATCGACGGTGAACTCATCGGCTACCGCCGGTCCGGTGCCAAACTGCACGAGCTGAAGGAGAAGGACGTTCTGAAGCAGCGCACCCATATCGGGTTCGTCTTCCAGAACTTCAACCTCTTCCCTCACCTGACCGTGCTGGAGAACCTCGTCGAGGCCCCCGTCTCCGCGCTGCGCCGCCCGCGCAAGGACGCGGCGGAGGCGGCCAGGCGTCTCCTGGAGCGGGTCGGTCTCGCCGACAAGGCCGACGCCTACCCTCGGCAGTTGTCCGGCGGTCAGCAGCAGCGCGTGGCCATCGCCCGCGCGCTGGCCCTCGAACCCAAAGTGCTGCTCTTCGACGAGCCCACCTCCGCGCTCGACCCGGAACTGGTCGGCGAGGTCCTCGATGTGATCAAGGACTTGGCCCGCACGGGGACCACCATGATCGTCGTGACGCACGAGATCGGGTTCGCCCGTGAGGTCGCCGACACCGTGGTGTTCATGGACGGCGGAGTCGTCGTGGAACACGGGCCACCCGCGGCCGTACTGAACGACCCGCGGCACGAGCGCACCCGCGCGTTCCTCTCCAAGGTCCTCTGACCGCCCCTCATTCCCGTAAAGCCAAGGAGAACCACCATGTCCACTCGCCTCGCCCGTCACCTCGCCGTATCCGCGCTCGGACTCGCCGGGGCCCTCGTCCTCGCCGCCTGCGGCAACCCCTCGGACGGCGGCACGATCGACGTCGCGGCCACGACCGGCACCCGCACGAAGATCAACCTGAGTCCGGACCAGAAGCGCGTCACCACCGGCAAGGTCGACTCCATAGCGGCCAAGGTGCCCGCGGGGATCCGTAGGAGAGGCACCCTGGAGATCGTCGGCTCGTCCGGCTCCTCGGCGCCGCTGACCTTCTACGCCACGGACAACAAGACCATCATCGGCGTCGAGCCGGACATCGCCTATCTGGTGGCCGATGTCCTCGGCCTCGAGGTCAAGATCAACACGGTCTCCTGGGAGAACATCTTCGTGGGCCTGGACAGTGGCAAGTACGACGTCGGCTTCAGCAACATCACCGTCACCGAGGAGCGCAAGGAGAAGTACGACTTCGCCGGCTACCGCAAGGACGACCTGGCCTTCGAGGCGAAGAAGGGCAGTGGCCTGAAGATCACCGGACCCGAGGACGTCGCGGGCAGGACCGTCGCCGTGGACACCGGCACCAACCAGGAGAAGCTGCTGGTCGAGTGGAGCAAGGAGAACGAGGAGGCCGGCCGCGAACCGGTGGACATCAAGTACTACCAGAACCCGAGTGACACCAACCTGGCGGTCGCCTCGGGCCGGATCGACCTCTACCTCGGCCCCAATCCGACCGCCGCCTACCGCGTCGCCACGGCGCGGAAGACCGAGGTCGTCGGCACCTACTCCGGTGCCGGCGCCACCCTCCAGGGGCTCATCGCGGCCACCACCAAGAAGGACAGCGGCTTGGTCGGGCCGCTCGCCGAGGCCCTCGACGAGGTCATCGAGAACGGCACGTACGCGAAGGTGCTGGAGCGCTGGGGCCTGTCCAACGAGGCCGTGACCACGTCGGAGATCAACCCGCCCGGCCTGCCGAAGACCAACAAGTAGCCGCCCCGGGGTGCGGAGGCCGTACGTCCGGGGCCGCGACCTGTCCACGCACGACCCCGGCGGCCCGCTGTCCGGCACCGGCCCGGTGCCGGACAGCGAGCCTGCCGCAGGCCGGTACGGGCTCGGGCGGGCGCCGTGCACGGTGACGCCGCTGGTCGAACAGCTTGATGCCCGCGAGTTCCTGGCCGACGGTGCCGGTGGCATCGGCTATTTCCTCAAGGAGAGCGTGTTCGACGCGGATCAGTTCATCGACGCCCTGGAACGCGTCGCCGGAGGCGGGACCGCCATGGACCCGGCCGTCATCGCCGGGCTGCTGTCCAGTGGGCCCTCGAACCGGCGACTCGGACGGCTGACCGAACGCGAACACTCCGTGCTCGGCCTCATGGCCGAAGGACTGTCCAATCAGGCCATCGGCCGGCGGCTCTTCCTCAGCGACAGTGCCATCAGCAAGTACACAACCTCTCTGTTCGGCAAACTCGGCATCACCGATGACGACAACAGCAACCGTCGCGTCCTCGCCGTCCTCGCCTATCTGAACAACCCCTGACGTACCTCGAAGAACGAGGCGGCGGTGATGCGTGAGCCGCTCGATGCGTGAGCCGCGCCGCACGGACGTCGGTCTCCGACCGGGGAAGGGCGCGCTGGTCACCGTGGCCCGCTCGGCGGGAAAGCGGGCGAGGGCCGGCCCGTCGCGCGTTCCGTAGGAGGCACGGCCGTACACGTGCCCGGTACGGGTCGGAGCCGCACCGGGCACGCGCCGTGCCCCGGGGTCGTCACGGATCCGTGACGACCCCGGGGGGCGCACACGCGCCGGGGCCGCCGAGGGCCGGCGCCCCGTTCGCGTGGGTCACTTCTGCCAGCCGACCGTCTCCGGGAGCGGGCTGTAGAAGATGGTCGCGCCGACGTTGGCAAGGCCCTTCTTCACGGCGTAGGTGGAGGGGCCGCTGAACAGCGGCAGGATGGCGTACTCCTGGAGCGCCTTCTGCTCGACCTTGTTGACCGCCGCCGCCTGCGCGTCGAGGTCGGCGATCCCGGTGGTGGCGCGGATCTCCGCGTCCAGAGCCGGCGTACCCGAACCGGTGATGTTGGAGCTGCGGTCCGAGCAGTAGAAGTCGCACAGGTAGCGGGCGCCGAACGGGTCCATCGAGCGGTTCCCCGACAGGAAGAGGTCGAACCTGCGCTCGCTGAGGATGTTGGAGAAGTCCGCTTCGTCGGCCTTCTTGATGACGAGGTGGATTCCGGCGGGCTTCAGCATCGCGGCGAAGGCGCCGGCGGTGGCCTTGTCCAGCGGGTCGTCACCGAGGAGCGTGTACCCGACGTCGAGCCGCTTGCCGTCCTTGACGCGGATGCCGTCCTCCCCGGGCATCCAGCCCGCCGCGTCGAGCGTCTTCCTGGCGTCGTCCGGCGCGTACTTCAGGACGGCCGAGACGTTGTCCTCGTAGCCCTTCTGGAAGCTGTACAGCACCGCCGAACCGGGCAGCGGCTCCTTGTAGTCGAGGCCCTGGAACTGGATCTTCGCGATCTGCGCGCGGTCGATGGCCTCCTGAACGGCCTTGCGGACGGCCTTGTCCGAGAGTACCGAGGACTTCGTGTTGAAGTAGAGCGAGTACTCGAAGGGGCTGCCGCCGCTGCGGATCTCCGTGCCCTTGAGGCCCTTGACCTGCTTGAGGCTCTCCGCGTCGACGGCGGAGGTGTAATCGAGCTGACCGTTCTTGAAGGCGTTGACCGCCGCGGTCGACTCCAGGTTGACGTAGACACGCTTGTCGAGCTTGCCCTTCTTGCCCCACCACTTCGGGTTGCGGACGAAGGTGATGTTGCCCGAGTGGGCGTCCCACTTGCCGACCGTGTACGGACCCGCGCCCCACTCCGGGTGGGCCTTCTTGACGTATGCCTTGTTGAAGTTCTCGACGGTGGCGGCCTTGGGGTGCAGGAACGTGGTGAACAGAGTCGACCAGGAGGCGTTGACGCCCTTGAAGTTGATGACGGCCTGCTTGGCGTCCTTGCCCCGCTCGACCGAGGTGACCTGGTCGTAGCCGTCCGTGGACGAGGCGTCATAGGCCTTGTCCGAACCGTTGTTGGCCTGCCACGTGGCCTTGATCGCGGTCCAGTCGATCGGTGTGCCGTCGTTGAAGGTGGCCTTCGGGTCGATCGTCAGCGTGACCTTCTGGTTGCCGCCCTCGACGGAGACCTTCACGTCGCTGTAGTAGTCCGGGTTGTACTGCACCTCGCCGGTGGGCGAGTAGGTGATGGCGGCAGCGTTGTACCAGGCCCAGACCCGGGCCGCGGTCAACGTGGCATTGACGTTGAACGGGTTGCCCTGGTCATCGAAGGTCCCGACGGTGGTGTAGGTGCCGCCGTCCCGGATCTTCTCGTACGGCTGGGGGTTGTAATCGGCCGCGGCCGATGCCGCCGCGGGGCCGTCCTTCTTGTCCGGGTCCGCCGCGGCCTTCCCGGAGGAGGACTGGCAGGCGGTGGCGGTGACGGAGATGGCGGCGATGAGAGCGAGGGGCAGGGCCAGTCTTGCGCGCATGGCGGAACGGTTCCTTCTGGTTCGGTGGGGTGAACGTGGAGGGAGGACCCCGGTCGCGGGGCGGGGGGGGGGGCCCCGCCCCCCCCCCGGGGGGCCCGCGCGGGGGGGGGGGGGGGGGGGGGGGGGGCGCCCGGGGGGGGGGGGGGGGGGGGGCCCCCCCCCCCCGCGACCGGTGGTCCCGGAATGTCGGGGTGGGTGCTCAGACGGCGTGACAGGCGTACTGGTGGTGGGGACGCCCGGCCACGTGGGTCGGCGTGGGACGTTCCGTGCGGCAGCGCTGACGCACGTCCTCGTCGGCCACCCGGTACAGCGGGCAGCGGTCGACGAAGACACAGCCCGCCGGCAGACGGGCGGCGCTCGGCTGCTCACCCTCCAGGACGACGCGTTCGCGGGTGCGTTCCCGCCGCGGATCGGGCACGGGAATCGCCGACAGCAGCGCCCGGGTGTACGGGTGCCTCGGATCGGAGAAGATCGTCTCGGTGTCCCCGGCCTCGACGATGTGTCCCAGATACATCACCGCGACGCGATCGGAGATGTACCGGACGACGGCGAGGTCATGGGCGACCACGAGGTAGGCGAGGCCGAGTTCGCGTTTGAGCCGCGCCAGCAGCTTGATCACCCCGGCCTGCACCGACACATCCAGGGCCGAGAGCGGTTCGTCGAGAGCGAGCAGCTTCGGCTCGGTCGCCAGGGCACGGGCGATGCCGACCCGCTGACGCTGACCGCCGGAGAGAGCGGCCGGGAAACGGTCGCTCACCGAGGTGTCCAGACCGACCAGTGCCAGCAGTTCCCGGACACGGGAGCGGATCGACTCACGATCCCGCCCGATGGCCCGCAAGGGCTCGGCGAGCAGCTGGAAGACGGGAAGCCGCGGGTCCAGCGCCCCCAGCGGGTCCTGCATGACGATCTGCACGTCCTGCCGCAGCTCGCGGAGCCGCGCGGCGGAACCGACCGTGCCGACATCGGTGCCGGCGATCTCGATCCGACCGCCTTCGGGCCGCCTGAGCCGGAGGATCTCCAGCAGCGTCGTGGTCTTGCCGCTGCCCGACTCGCCCACCAGACCCAGAGTCTCACCGGCACGCAGCTCGAAGCTCACCCGGTTGACGGCGTGCAGTGTGCCGACCCGGCGCTTGAGGAGGGCGCCCTTGGTGACCGGGAAGGTCTTGACGAGGTCCTCGACACGGAGCACCACATCGCCGACCCCCGCCCGGTCGGAGTCGGTCCGCTGGTCGACGGGCGCGACGTCACCGGCGGGATCCAGCGAGCCGTCGGCTATCTCGTCGGCGCGCAGGCAGGCCACGTGCCCGTGCCCGGTGATGTCACGCAGCTCGGGTTCGTCGGTGCGGCACGCGTCGAGAGCGACGGCGCAGCGGCTCGCGAAGGGGCAGCCGACCGGGAGGCCCACGAGGTTCGGCGGTTCCCCGCCGATCGGGACCAGAGGCCGGTGGACCCCGCCGTCCACGCTCGGCACGGCCGCGAGCAGCCTCGCGGTGTACGGCATCGTCGGCCGACGGAACAGTTCCCCGACGCCCGCCCGCTCCACGAACCGGCCCGCGTACATGACGGCGATGTCGTCCGCGTAGCCGGCGACGACCCCGAGATCGTGGGTGATGAGGACGAGGCCGGCACCGGTCTCGTCCTGCGCGAGTCGCAGGACGTCGAGAATCTGGGCCTGCACGGTGACGTCGAGGGCGGTGGTGGGTTCGTCGGCGACGAGAACGGACGGTTTGTTGGCGATCGCCATGGCGATGACGACGCGCTGGCGCATGCCGCCGGAGAACTCGTGCGGGAAGGACCTGGCCCGGTTGCGCGGGTCGGGAATGCCGACGAGATCGAGCAGTTCGACGGCCTGGTCCCAGGCCGCGCGCTTCGTCAGGTCCTGGTGGACCCGCAGGGTGTCGGAGAGCAGTCTGCCTACCGAGAAGATGGGTGTGAGCGCGGAGAGCGGGTCCTGGAAGACCATACCGATGGAGTTGCCCCGTACCTCGGAAAGCGCCTTGTCGCCGAGGCCGATCAGGTCGCGTCCGCCGAGCAGCACCTGTCCCCGCAGGTCGGCGGAGGGCGGCAGCAGGCCCATGATGCCCATCGCCGTGGCTGATTTGCCCGAGCCGGACTCGCCGACGATGCCGAGGGTCCGGCCCGGCAGGAGGTCGAAGCCGATACCGCGCACCGCCTCGACGGGTCCGGCCTCGGAGGGGAAGGAGATCCGCAGGTCCCGGACCGAGAGCACGGGGGTGGTGTCGGTGGGCGGTGGGGGATCGGAGAGGATCGTCGCGAGTGTCATCGTCGGCCTCCTGCCGCACCGGTGGTGGACGTGGGATCGAGGGCGTCGCGCAGTCCGTCGCCGACGAAGGACATCGATACGGTGAGCAGGACGACCAGGCCCGCCGGAAACGCGAAGAGCCAGGGGGCGCTCGTGATGGTGCTCGCACCGTCCGCGAGCATCGTGCCGAGGGAGACGTCCGGGGTCTGGACACCGAACCCGAGGAAGGACAGGGCGGTCTCACTGAGTACGGTCGCGACGACACCGAGCGTCAGGTTGACGATCAGCAGCGAGCCGAGGTTGGGAATGATGTGGCGCAGGATGATGCGCGCCGGGCTGACGCCCATGAACTCGGCCGCCGTCACGTAGTCCCGTTCGCGCAGTGAGGTCGAGACGGACCAGATCACCCGCGCGGTGGACATCCAGCCGAACACCGTCAGCACGATGACGAGGACCCTCCAGTCGCCGGCGAGGCGGTGGGAGACCAGGGCCAGGATGAGGAACGAGGGGACGATCAGCAGGAAGTGGATGACGGCGAGGGTCACCTTCTCGACCCGGCCCCCGAAGTACGCGGCACCGGAGCCGATGACCGCGGCGACGACGATGGTCAGGACGGAGACACTCACGGCGATCGCCAGGGAGCGCTGGAGTCCGTGCACGGCGGAGGCGTAGATGTCGTTCCCGCCCTGGTTGGTGCCGAACCAGTGTGTGGCGCTCGGCGGCTGGGTGAGCGCGGCGAAGTCGGCGTCGGAGTGGGCGTAGGAAGTGAACAGGCCGCCGAACGCGCTGAACAGCACCAGCAGTACCAGGATCACCACGCCGACGACGGCGAGGCGGTTGCGCAGGAAGCGCCGCAGATAGAGCCGGCCGAGGCCGAGGTGCCGCCCGTCCTTCCGCGCGGCGAGCGCCACTTCCGGCGCGTGGTCTCCCGCCGCACGGGACGAGGTGCCCGTCGGCACATCCGTGGCCACGTCAGTTCACTCTCACTCTCGGATCGAGGAAGACCGTGGCGATGTCCGCGAGGATCGCGCCGACCGCGGTCAAGGCCGCGGCGAAGGCGGCTGTCGCGACCGTGCCGTGCACGTCGTTCTTGCTGATGGTCTGTATGAAGTAACGGCCCATTCCGTTCCAGCCGAAGATCGTCTCGGTGATGATGGCCCCGGTGAAGATGGCGGGGACACTGAACGCCACGGATGTCGCGGTCGGGATGAGCGCGGTCCGCAGGGCGTGCCTGCGGATGGCCTGGGTCCGGGTGAGTCCGGTGGCCTGGGCGGTGCGCACGAAGTCGGCGTTGATCGTGTCGAGCAGCAGCGCGCGCTGCGTCAGGTGATAGCCGACATAGCCCATCAGCGTCAGCGTCAGGGTCGGCAGGATCAGGTGCAGGAAGCGGTCACCGATCGTCGGGAGCAGCCCTTCGACGTTCGGTGAGTTCTCTCCGGCGACGTAGAGGAAGTGCAGCCCGGCGTGCTGGTTCAGCCAGATGGCGACGAAGACCACGGCGAGCGCGGCGACGGACGTCGGTATGTTGAACACCGCGATGGACACGGCCTGTGAGACCCGGTCGGCCCAGCCGTACTGCCGCGACGCGGTATACACACCCAGCGTGACGCCGACCACGACGGACAGGATCGTCGCGATGACGACCAACTCCGCGCTGATGAGCGACCGGTAGCCGATCTCCCCGTTGACGGAGACTCCGGTGGGAGACTTCCCCCAGTCGAAGTGGAGGGACACCGAGGTGAACCAGTCCCACCATCGGTGCACCACCGGCACCCGCGGGTCCAGGTTGTACGGCGCGAGAGCCCGGTCGATCTGGACCTCGCTGCGTACCGGCCGCAGCTCCTTGAAGTTCGACCGCGGGTCCAGGAACCAACTGGCCAGAAAGTAGGTCGCGTTGGTTGCGACCACGATCATCAACAGCCAGCCCGCAGCCTTGCGTGTCACATAGCGCACCACGCGCGGAACCTCCTCACCACGGGCGGGAGATGCGCCTCTGGAGCGCCGGGTGGACGGGTCGTATGCATGCGTGGCGGAGCTTTCTGGAGGATGGAACATGCGCACAGATGTGCGAGCGCCAGTCTTGTCCGTACCGCGGAGCCGGCACCAGCGTTGGCCGGTCTCGTCATGATCTTGAAATGCCGCCGTAGCAATCGGTGAACCGCCGGGGTCGTGGAGGCTCGATCGCGTGGCTCCCCTGGAAGCCGTTGCCGGCCCGTCCTTCGAACGCGACGTCGGGACGTGGCTCGCCGGGCTGGAACGAGCGCCCTCGGTCCTTCGTCCGGGCCGGGACGGCCGGCGAATCCCCGAAAAGTGCGATTGGTCGGAATCAGTCCTCGAAGGCCTGGGGGAAGGCGACGGACATGCGACTCGTTGTAAGCTGAGAAGACTGCACTTGACCTGCGACAACGCGGGCAGGGAGCCCGAAATGAGGAATACCCCGATGATGCGCACCATGTTCAAGTCGAAGATCCATCGGGCCACCGTGACCCAGGCGGACCTCCACTACGTCGGCTCGGTCACCGTGGACGCCGAGCTGATGGAGGCCGCCGACCTGCTCCCGGGGGAGCTGGTCCACATCGTCGACATCGACAACGGCGCCCGGCTGGAGACGTACGTCATCGAGGGCGAGCGCGGCTCCGGTGTCATCGGGATCAACGGCGCCGCGGCGCATCTCGTGCACCCCGGCGATCTGGTGATCCTCATCAGCTACGCGCAGGTCGACGACGCCGAGGCGCGCGCCCTCACGCCGAAGATCGTGCACGTCGATACGGACAACCGCATCGTGGCCCTCGGCACGGACGCGTCGGCGCCGGTGCCGGGCAGCCGTACCGTGCGCGGCCCGCACGCGGTCGCGGGCTGACCCCGCCCGACCGTACCGACCCGGAGGAGGCCACCGCCGTGGCAGACATCGAGATCCGCGACAACCGGCCGGCGGGCCTCTTTGAGGCGTACGAGGACGGGACGGTCGTCGGGGCCATCGGCTACTTCCCCCTGGGCGACACCCCCGCCGCGCTGGTCGTGGTGCACACGGTGGTGGAGGAGGGGCACGAGGGCAAGGGCATCGCGAGCGCGCTGGTGCGGGAGTTCTACGCGATGGCGGGGTGCGCGGGTGCCCCCGTCGTCCCGCTCTGCCCGTACGCCGCCCGGTGGGCCCGCCGCCATCCCGACGAGGCGCCCCTGCCCCCGGCCGGCCTGGTCAGGACCGCCGAGGAACGACTGGCGGCGAGTACCCGAAGCTGATAACTACCCGAAGCTGGCGACGGCGCCGGCCCGGCGACCGCGTGCCGGTGACCGCACCGCCGGTCCGGCGAGCGGCCCCCGTCCGCTTCCGCCGTTAGCATCGCGATCATGCTGGCGCTGCTGCACACCTCCCCGGTCCATGTCCCCGTCTTCGACGCCCTGCGGGACGCCGAGCACCCCGGACTCGCCCTCCGTCACCTGATCGACGAGGACCTGCTCGGCCGGGCCAGGGCCGAAGGGCCCGAGGCCGTGGCGGCCGAGGTCGAATCGGTGCTCGCCGCCGCCGTCACCGACGGCGCGACGGCCGTACTCTGCACCTGCTCGACCCTCGGCGCAGTCGCCGAGAAGACCGGCCCCGGCCTCGGCGTACCCGTGCTGCGCGTCGACCGGCCGATGGCCGCGGTGGCCGCGGCGTCCGGCCGGGTCGTGGTGGTCGCCGCTCTGGAGAGCACACTGGAACCGACAGCCGCGCTGATCCGCGAGGAGGCGGCGGGCCGCCCGGTCGACCTGCGTACGGTGCTCGTCGAGGCCGCCTGGGAGCGGTTCGAGGCCGGTGACCGCGACGGTTATCTGGACGCGGTGGCCGGCGCCGTCGACGCCGTCACCCGGGCGGATGTGATCGTGCTGGCCCAGGCCTCGATGGCCGGAGCGGAGCGGCGCACGAGCACCGCGATCCCGGTGCTCTCCAGCCCCCGCCCGGGGCTGAACGCCGCCGCCCGCGCCGCCGCCCGCTGACGGACGGCCCGCGCGGAACACGCGTGGACCCGGCGCGCGAGGGCACGCGCACCGGGAGACATTGGGAACGCACGACTCCGCACTTCCTGGAGGCAGGCATGACCAGTCCGTACCCCGACCCCGTACCGCCGTCGCCCACGCCGCCGCCCGGGCCGCCGGGACCCACGCCCGGTCCGCTGCCCGGCCCCACGCCTGTCCCCTCGCCGCCGCCGAAGCCGACGCCCCCGCCGCGCCCCTCGCCGCCGCCGAACCCGGCGCCGGACCCGGTCCCGAGCCCGCCGGGGCCCGACCCCGTACCGGATCCGATGCCCGCGCCCGGACCGCTCGGTCAGAGCCGCCGCCTCGGATGACCGTCCGCCGCGTGGTGCCTGACATCGGAACGTCGAGGACGTCGGGGACGTCGAGGACGTCGAGGACGTCGGGGAGTCGAGGAACAGCGACGAACAGCGACGAGCGCCCGCGGGCGGCGGGGCGGCGTCCTGAGCCGCTGTCCCGCCGCCCGCGGGCGCTGTGATCAGCGCCCGCTGTCCGTGGCGTCCGTGCTGTCCGTGCCGGCCGTCAGCCCGCGGACACCTCGGACCGGTCGCCGCCCCAGAGGGTGTGGAACGTTCCCTCGCGGTCGGTGCGCCGGTAGGTGTGCGCGCCGAAGAAGTCGCGCTGGCCCTGGGTGAGCGCGGCCGGCAGGCGCCGGGCGCGCAGCGCGTCGTAGTACGTCAGCGCCGCCGCGAAGCCCGGGGTCGGGACGCCTTGGCGCACCGCCGTGGCGATCACCGCGCGCCAGTCGTCCTGCGCCGCGCCGATCTCCTCGGCGAACTGCTTGTCGGAGAGAAGACTCGGCAGGTCGCTCCGCGTGTCGTACGCCTCACGGATCCGGTCCAGGAACGCGGCGCGGATGATGCAGCCGGCGCGCCAGATCGAGGCGACGGAACCGAGGTCGATGTCCCAGCCGTACTCCTCGCTGCCCGCCTGGATCTGGTGGAAGCCCTGCGTGTACGACACGATCTTGGACGCGTACAGGGCCTGCTCGACCTGGTCCGCGAAGCGCGCCGCGTCCGCCTCGCTCAGCGGTTCGGCCTGCGGGCCGGGCAGGGACGCCGACGCCTCGCGCAGCGCGGCGTGTCCGGACAGTGAGCGGGCGAAGACCGCCTCGGCGATACCCGAGACGGGGACGCCCAGATCGAGGGCGATCTGTACGGTCCAGCGCCCGGTGCCCTTCTGCTCGGCCTGGTCGGTGACGATGTCCACGAACGGCTTGCCGGTCGCCTCATCCGTATGGGCCAGCACCTCGGCCGTGATGTCGATCAGGTACGAGTCGAGCCGGCCGGTGTTCCACGTCCGGAACGTCTCGGCGATCCGGGCGGGGGAGAAGCCCGCGACGGACCGCAGCAGGTGGTAGGCCTCGGCGATCAGCTGCATATCGGCGTACTCGATGCCGTTGTGCACCATCTTCACGAAGTGGCCGGCGCCGTCCGGGCCGATGTGCGCCACGGTGGGCGTACCGTCCGGGGCCTTCGCGGCGATCTTCTCCAGCAGTGGGCCGAGCGAGGCGTACGACTCGGTGGAGCCGCCCGGCATGATGCTCGGCCCGTGCAGCGCTCCCTCCTCGCCGCCGGAGATACCCGTGCCGACGAAGTGGATGCCCTGCTCGCGCAGTTCCTTCTCACGGCGGCGGGTGTCGGCGAAGTGCGCGTTGCCGCCGTCGATGATGACGTCGCCCTCCTCCAGCAGCGGGGCGAACTCCTTGATCACGGCATCGGTCGGATCTCCTGCCTTCACCATGATGACCAGGCGGCGCGGGCGTTCCAGCGCCGCGACGAAGTCCCGCGCCGACTCCGCGGCGACGAAGGTGCCTTCGTCGCCGAACTCGTCCACCAGGGAACGGGTCTTCGACGCCGTGCGGTTGTGCACGGCGACCGTGAGGCCGTTGCGGGCGAAGTTCCGGGCGAGGTTGCGGCCCATGACCGCGAGCCCCGTGACGCCGATCTGGGCGGTTCCACTCATGCGATGCGCTCCTGGATATCCGTCGGATGGGCCGTGCCGGACCCTGCCGGTCCGCCGCGGGAGCGGACCCGGCGGTGGGGGCAGGTGCCGCGAACACGGCCGTTCTTCACTCGTCTGTGCTCAGTTGTCTCTGTGCTCGGTCGTCGGTTCTTCACTCGTCGAGCCGCCCGGAGGGTCGCGCGTGTCCGGCCGGCCTGACGCATCGTCCCGTGTTCGCCGCGCGAACGCGAGAGGGAGGGGGCCGGATGGACCGCCGGGCCACTCCGCCGGGGGGCGGGCCGGGCGGGGCCGGGTGAGCTCGGGGGCGAACGGCAACAGCGCGCGCGGCAGGGATCGTTCACGAAGTATTGACACCCTCTCAGCGGCGGCGTAACACTGGCACCGCTTTGGAGAGCGCTCTCCCACACTGATTCCGGCTCCTCGCCACTGACGGAGCCGACCAAGGGCGCGACTCTCCGCGGTGCACCGTCCAGCTCCACTCTCCCCCCACCGCACACCCGACGTGTGCGGACGAAGAGCGGCATGGAGGTCCGCATGGCCGAAAGATTCCGCAGTACAGCGGTGGTGTCCGCGTTACTCGTCGCCACCGCCCTCGCCCTGGTGGCGTTCGGGCTCACGGCGATCCCTGATGCCACCACCACCGCCGCCCAGGCGGCGCAGCAGCCGGCCCGAGCGGCCCAGGCGGCGCACATGGGGCACAACATGGCCCCGGCCGCCCCCCGGGTCTCCGGCGACGACCCGGACGGGGACGGATACATTCCGGCGAACCCGCCGGTGACCGGGGTGGTGCCGTCCGCCGAGATTCCCCCGCACCGCTACTTCCACGAGTTCCAGGCGAACTGCTCGGTCTCGCACGCGAAGCCGGACGACCCGATCGTCTTCCCCGGCCAGCCCGGGGCTTCGCACAACCACACCTTCATGGGCAACACCACGACGAACGCCGCGAGCACCACCGGCTCACTGGACGGCGGCGGCACCGCGTGCAAGGCCCCGGGCGACAAGTCCGCCTACTGGATGCCGACGCTGTACAAGGGCGACCAGGAGATCCGCCCGGTCGGTCCGCAGACCATCTACTACAAGTCGGGTGTCACCGACTACCGGTCCGTACGCCCGTTCCCCAAGGGGCTGCGTTTCGTGGTCGGCAACCCGATGCAGTCCGCGGCCGAGTTCCGCAACCACCGGGGCTGGGTGGAGGGCTGGGAGTGCGGCAACAGCTACGGCAACGCCGAATTCCCGGCGTCCTGCCCGACCGGACAGGACGTCCAGCTCAACCTCCGTTTCCAGGCCCCGAGTTGCTGGGACGGAAAGTATCTGGACACTCCTGACCACACGAGTCACATGGCCTATCCGATCGCCTCGGGCGCCAACCAGGACGTCTGCCCGCAGACACACCCGGTGGCCCTGCCGATGATCGAATTCAAGATGGCCTGGCCCGTCAACGGGGACATGTCGCAGGTCAGGCTGGCGAGCGGAGTGGGACACACCTTCCACTACGACTTCTTCAACGCCTGGGACGACGCGACGCTGAAGGCTCTCGTGCAGCACTGCGTCGTCGAGGGCCTGCAGTGCGACGCCCGCGGCTACGACCAGAGCAACCCCGCCGCCGGCGCCGCGCTCAACGAGAACTACGAACTGCCCTGACCGTCCCGCTCTCCCTCAGGGGTGCTCATGGGCGCCCCGGGCGCCCCGGTGACTCCGGACATCCTGGAAGCTCCGGATGCCGCGCACCCCTGAGGGAGAGCGCTCTCCCACCCTCTAGGAGACAGCACCCCATGGACCGACCAGCCATCAGAAAGCGGCGCGGAGCCTCCGCCCTCGCCGTCACCGCCCTCCTCGCCGCCGGCGCCGTGGCCCTGCCGGCTCCGGCCGCGCAGGCCGCGGGCAGCGTCGTCAAGGTCACCGGATCCCAGGGCAACTGGCAGCTGACCGTCGACGGCGCCCCCTATCAGGTCAAGGGCCTGACCTGGGGCCCCGCCCCCACGGACGCCGCGCGCTACCTGCCCGACGTCAAGTCGATGGGCGCCAACACCGTACGGACCTGGGGCACCGACGCCTCCAGCAAGCCGCTCTTCGACGCCGCCGCCGCGAACGGCATCAAGGTCATCGCCGGCTTCTGGCTCCAGCCGGGCGGCGGACCCGGAAGCGGGGGCTGCACCAACTACCTCACGGACACGCAGTACAAGAACGACATGCTCGCCGAGTTCCCCAAGTGGGTCGACACCTACAAGGACAACCCGGGCGTACTGATGTGGAACGTCGGCAACGAATCGGTCCTGGGCCTCCAGAACTGCTACAGCGGGGACGCGCTGGAGCAGCAGCGCAACGCCTACACCACCTTCGTCAACGAAATCGCCAAGAAGATCCACGCCGTCGACCCCAACCACCCGGTGACCTCGACCGACGCCTGGACCGGCGCCTGGCCGTACTACAAGCGCAACGCGCCCGACCTCGACCTGTACGCGGTCAACTCGTACGGCGACGTCTGCAACATCAAGCAGACCTGGGAGTCCGGCGGTTACACCAAGCCCTACATCGTCACCGAGGGCGGCCCGGCCGGCGAGTGGGAGGTGCCGAACGACGCGAACGGGGTGCCCGACGAGCCCGCCGACACCGCGAAGGCGGCCGGCTACACCAACGCCTGGGGCTGCGTCACCGGCCACCGGGGCGTGGCGCTGGGGGCGACCCTCTTCCACTACGGCACCGAATACGACTTCGGCGGCGTTTGGTTCAACCTGCTGCCCGCCGGCCAGAAGAGGCTCTCGTACTACGCCGTCAAGAAGGCGTACGGCGCCGACACCTCCCGGGACAACACCCCGCCCGTGATCTCCTCGATGTCGGTCGACGGGGCGTCCTCGGTCCCGTCGGGCAAGGAGCTCACCGTCCACGCGGCGGTCACCGACCCGAACGGCGACCCGATCTCGTACGAGCTGCTGTACGGCAGCAAGTATGTGGACAACTCAAGCCAGTTGGCCAGCGTCCCCTTCACCGCCCAGGGCAACGGCACCTTCAAACTGACCGCGCCCGAGCCGCTCGGTGTGTGGAAGGTCTACGTCAAGGCCACCGACGGCAACGGAAACGTCGGCATCGAGACGAAGTCGTTCAGGGTGGTGCCGCCGCCGGTCGGCGGGACCAACCTCGCCCAGGGCAGGCCCGCCACGGCGTCCTCGTACCAGCCCGACAGCACCGGCGGCTGCCCCTGCCCCGCCGCGAACGCCGTGGACGGCTCGCTGAGCACCCGCTGGGCGAGCGACTGGAGCGACCCCCAGTGGATCCAGGTCGACCTCGGCCAGACGAAGGCGTTCCGCCATGTGCAGCTCGCCTGGGAGGCCGCGTACGCCAAGAACTACACCCTCCAGACCTCCGACAACGGCCAGAACTGGACCACCCTGCGCACCGTCACCGACGGCAACGGCGGGATCGACGACTACGACGTCACCGGGAACGCCCGCTACGTGAGGATCAACGCGACCGCACGGGGCACCGGCTACGGCTACTCGCTCTACGAGTTCGGCGTCTACAGCTGAGTTCGTAGGACGCCCCGCGCCGTCTCCACTCCCCGCCGGCGGCGCGGGGCGCCGTTCCGCGGCGGGTCACGGATAAACCCGTGGCCCGCCGCGGACTTCTTTTTGCGGCGAAACGGCTCCGGCCGGTGCCCCTTACGGAGAACCGGACAGCCGCCTCGGGCTCCGAACGGGCTCCGGTCGGGCAGCAGTCGGGCAGTGACGCGCGCAACAGTGAGCGGGATCACGCCACTGAACTGCGAGGGCTTCCCCGGGCGAACGGGCAGAAACGGGCACAGTCGATGGTGCGAAGGGCCTGGTGGGGCAGCCCGCTTGCTTGTAAAAACGACGCATGAGCCCGAACGGGTGCTGAACCGAGCAGGGAAGTGTGTCGTGGACACCGACGAACGCCGACGAGAAATCCTGGAGATCGCCCGCCGCCGCGGGTCGGTGGAGGTCACCGCGCTGGCCGCGAAACTCCAGGTCGCCAAGGAGACCGTCCGGCGTGACCTGCACGCCCTGGAGGAGCACGGACTCGTACGGCGCACCCACGGCGGCGCCTACCCGGTGGAGAGCGCCGGGTTCGAGACCACCCTCGCGGTACGGACCACCCGACTCGTACCCCAGAAGTCACGGATCGCGGCAGCCGCCGCCGATCTCCTCGGCGACGCGGAAACGGTCTTCGTCGACGAGGGCTTCACCCCGCAGCTCGTCGCCGAGGCCCTGCCCCGGGACCGGGCCCTGACCGTCGTCACCGCCTCCCTGGCCGTCGCCACCGCACTCGCCGACGCGGAGAAGATCTCCGTGCTGCTGCTCGGCGGCCGGGTGCGCAGCTCCACGATGGCCACGGTCGACCACTGGACCACCCGCATGCTCTCCGAGTTCGTCATCGACCTGGCGTACGTCGGAGCCAACGGAATCTCCCGCGAGTACGGCCTGACCACCCCCGATCCGGCCGTCAGCGAGGTGAAGGCCCAGGCGATGCGCAGCGCGCGGCGGCGGGTCTTCGCCGGGATCCACACCAAGTTCGGCGCGGTGAGCTTCTGCCGCTTCGCCGAGGTCGGCGATTTCGAATCGATCGTCACCGACGCGGGACTGCCCTCCGCCGAGGCGCAGCGTTATTCACTCCTCGGACCGCAGGTCATCCGCGTCTGAGACCGTTCCTCAGATCCCCGCGTGCCGGCCCGACAGCCCCCGCCTAACAGCCGGGAGGCGGGGCAGACACGTCCCAGAACACTCGTTCCGCACAACGACCGATCAGGAGAAACACATGTCCCTCCAGCAACGACGACGTGGCACCCGCGTACAGGTCGGCGCGGCCGCCGCCCTGACAGCGCTCCTCGCCGGGTGCAGCGGCGCCGGCGGCGCCTCCTCCGCCGGGGGGGACGACACCCTCAACGTGCTGATGGTGAACAACCCGCAGATGGTCGAGCTCCAGAAGCTCACCGCGGCGAACTTCACGAAGGAGACCGGGATCAAGGTCAACTTCACCACCCTGCCGGAGAACGACGTCCGCGACAAGATCACGCAGGACTTCTCCAACCAGGCCGGCCAGTACGACGTCGCCACCATCAGCAACTTCGAAGTGCCCTTCTACGCGAAGAACGGCTGGCTGCACCCGCTCGACGAGTACGCCACCAAGGACAAGGAGTTCAATCAGGACGACATCCTGAAGCCGCTCCAGGAGTCCCTCACCGCGGAGGACGGCAAGCTCTACGCCGAGCCCTTCTACGGCGAGTCGTCCTTCCTGATGTACCGCAAGGACGTCTTCGAGGCGAAGAACCTGACGATGCCGGAGAAGCCCACCTGGCAGGAGGTCGCCGACCTCGCCGCCAAGGCGGACGGCGCGCAGAAGGGCATGAAGGGCATCTGCCTGCGCGGACTGCCCGGCTGGGGCGAGGTCATCGCCCCGCTGACCACCGTCGTCAACACCATGGGCGGCACCTGGTTCGACAAGGACTGGAAGGCGCAGCTCACCTCCCCCGAGTTCACCAAGGCCACCCAGTTCTACGTCGATCTCATCCGCAAGCACGGTGAGTCGGGCGCCCCGCAGTCCGGCTACGCCGAGTGCCTCAACAACATGACGCAGTCCAAGACCGCCATGTGGTACGACGCCACCGCCGGCGCCGGCTCGCTGGAGGCCAAGGGTTCCCCGGTCGCGGGCAAGATCGGCTACGTACCGGCGCCGGTCGACAAGACGGACAGCTCCGGCTGGCTGTACACCTGGGCCTGGGGTATGCAGAAGGCCTCCACCAAGACCGACAGCGCGTGGAAGTTCATCTCCTGGGCGTCCAGCGAGAAGTACGAGAAGCTCGTCGGCGAGAAGGTCGGCTGGGCCAACGTGCCCGCGGGCAAGCGCGCCTCGACCTACGCCAACCCCGACTACCTCAAGGACGCGTCCGCCTTCGCCGACGTCACCCAGCAGGCCATCTCCAGCGCCAACCCGCGTAACCCCGGCACCCAGCCCCGCCCGACCGTCGGCATCCAGTTCGTCGACATCCCGGAGTTCACGGACCTGGGCACCAAGGTCTCGCAGGAGATCAGCGCCGCCATCGCCGGCCGGCAGTCGGTCGCCGAGGCCCTGAAGACCTCGCAGGCGCTCGCCGAAAAGGTTGGCAAGGAGCAGAAGTGAGTACCTCCGTCACCAACCCCCCCCACTCCCCGGCCGTCGGCGCGCCGCACTCCCCGGCGCCGCGCCGCACGGGCCGGGGGCCCTCGGGCCGGGCCCGCGCCTGGGCCACCCGAGCCCCCCTGCTGCCCGCCCTGGTCTTCCTGATCGCGGTGACCCAGCTGCCCTTCGTGGCCACGCTGTTCATCTCGCTCTTCGACTGGAACTCGCTCGCCCCCGACAAGCGCGCCTTCGCCGGACTGTCCAACTACGGCTCGGTGTTCACCGACGCGTCCCTGCGCGACTCGGTGATCACCACGGTCCTGCTGACCGCGACCGTCGTCATCGCCAGCGTGATCCTCGGCCTGCTGCTGGCCCTGCTGCTGGACCGCAAGTTCATGGGCCGCGGCTTCGTCCGCACCCTGCTCATCACGCCGTTCCTGCTGGTCCCCGTCTCGGCCGCGCTGATGTGGAAGCACCTCCTCTACAACCCCGAGTACGGCCTGTTCAACGGCGCGTGGGCGTGGTTCGCCGGACTCTTCGGCGACTCCGCCCCCGCGCAGCCCGACTGGATCTCCGACATGCCGCTGCTGGCGGTCGAGGCGTCCCTCGTCTGGCAGTGGACACCCTTCATGATGCTCATCCTGCTGGCCGGACTCCAGAGCCGGCCCGCCGAGATCCTGGAGGCCGCGAATCTGGACGGGGCGAGCGCCTGGCAGCAGTTCCGCTTCCTCACGCTGCCGCATCTGCGCCGCTATCTGGAGCTCGGCATCCTGCTCGGCTCGATCTACATCGTGCAGAACTTCGACGCCGTGTTCACCCTCACCTCGGGTGGGCTCGGCACCGCGAACCTGCCGTACACCATCTACCAGACCTTCTACCAGGCTCACGAGTACGGACTGGCCTCCGCCGCCGGAGTCGTCGTCGTGATCGGCACCATCGTGATCGCGACCTTCGCCCTGCGCGTCGTCTCGTCCCTCTTCAGTGAGGAGGCGAACCGCGCATGAGTACCACCCTCACCGCCCCCGCCGCGCCCGCCGGTCACGTCCGGTACGCACCGGCCGCCCGCAAGGCCAGGCGCCGCTCCGCCGCACTCGGCCTGCTGGCCTGGATCGCCGGCATCGCCTTCTGCGTGCCGGCCCTCTGGATGCTGCTCACCTCCTTCCACTCGGAGACGGACGCGGCGACCAACCCGCCGTCCCTCACCGCGCCGCTCACCCTCGACAGCTACCGGGTGTTCTTCGGCGAAGGCGGCGGTGCCAGCCCCTGGCCGCCGCTGATCAACTCCGTGACGGCGTCGCTGTTCTCCACGCTCTTCGTGCTCGTCCTGGCGCTCCCCGCCGCGTACGCGCTCTCCATCAAGCGCGTGGAGAAGTGGACGGACGTGATGTTCTTCTTCCTCTCCACGAAGATGCTGCCCGTCGTCGCCGGGCTGCTCCCCGTGTACCTGTTCGCGAAGAACGCCGGCATGCTGGACAACATCTGGCTGCTCGTCATCCTCTACACCTCGATGAATCTGCCGATCGCGGTCTGGATGATGCAGTCCTTCCTCGCCGACGTGCCGGTCTCCATCATCGAGGCCGCCCAGGTCGACGGCGCCCGGCTGCCGACCGTCCTGGCCCGGGTGGTGGCGCCGGTGGCCGCCCCGGGCATCGCCGCCACCGCGCTGATCTGCTTCATCTTCAGCTGGAACGAGCTGCTCTTCGCCCGGGTGCTGACCGGGGTGACGGCCCAGACCGCCCCCGTCTTCCTCACGGGCTTCGTCACCAGCCAGGGCCTCTTCCTCGCCCAGCTGTGCGCGGCGTCCGTCGTCGTCTCCCTGCCGGTGCTCGCCGCCGGTTTCGCCGCCCAGGACAAGCTGGTCCAGGGCCTTTCTCTTGGAGCTGTTAAATAATGAGGGCAGCGATCGTCGAAGCCCCCGGCAAGGTCACCGTCACGACGGTTCCCGACCCCACCCCCGGCCCCCGGGACGTGGTCGTCAAGGTCGCCTCGGTCGGACTCTGCGGCACCGATCTGCACATCCTGCAGGGCGAGTTCGCGCCCACCCTGCCGATCGTGCCCGGTCACGAGTTCGCCGGCGAGGTCGTGGGCATCGGCGCGAAGGTCACCGAACTGTCCGTGGGTGACCGGGTCGCCGTCGACCCGTCGCTGCACTGCCACGAATGCAAGTACTGCCGGATCGGGCGGGGGAACCTCTGCGAGCGCTGGGCCGCCATCGGGGTCACCGAGCCGGGCGGGGCCGCCGAGTTCGCCGTGGCGCCCGTCGCCAACTGCGTCAGGCTGCCCGGCCACATCGACGCGAAGGACGCGGCACTCATCGAGCCGCTGTCCTGCGCGATCCGCGGCTACGACGTCCTCAGCTCCACCCTCGGCGCCGAGGTGCTGATCTACGGCTCCGGCACGATGGGCCTGATGATGCTGGAGCTCGCCAAGCGCACCGGCGCCGCCGGCGTCGACGTCCTGGACGTCAACGCGGACCGGCTGGCCACCGCCGTCAAGCTGGGCTGCTCGAACTCCGCCGCCACGGCGGACGAGCTCGACCGGCCCGGCGGCTGGGACGTCGTCATCGACGCCACCGGCAACGCCCGGGCCATCCAGGACGGCCTCGGCCGGGTCGCCAAGGGCGGCACCTTCCTCCAGTTCGGTGTGGCCGACTACGCGACGACCGCCGTCATCGAGCCGTACAAGATCTACAACCAGGAGATCACCATCACCGGCTCGATGGCGGTGCTGCACAGCTTCGAGCGGGCCGCCGCGCTCTTCGCCACCGGAGTCCTCGACCCGGCGGTCTTCATCAGCGACCGGCTGCCGCTGGAGCAGTACCCGCAGGCCCTCGACCAGTTCAAGGCGGGCCAGGGCCGCAAGATCGTGGTGGAGCCGTGAGCACTGCTCCGGGCATCGGCCACGACCCCGTCCTCGTGATGGGGGAGGCGCTGATCGATCTCGTCCCCTCGGCGGACGATCCGGAGATCCACCGCGCGCAGCCCGGCGGCGCCCCCGCCAACGTCGCCGCCGGGCTGGCCCGGCTGGGTACCCCCAGCTGGTTCGCCGGCGCGCTCGGCTGCGACGGCTTCGCCCGTGCGATCGAAGCGCGCCTCACCCTGGCCGGTACCGAACTCGGGCTCTGCGCGCGCCCACAGCTCCCCACGGCGCTCGCGGTGGCCGACCCGGGCCCGGACACCACCGGCTACCACTTCCACCTCCAGGACACCGCCACCTTCCGGCTGACCGAACGCGCCGCCGACGTGGACCGCTTCGCCGCGGTGTACGTGGGAGGACTCGCCGCGGTCGTCGAACCGGCGGCCACGGCGGTGGCCGCGACCGCCCGCGCGGCGGCCGAGTCCTCGCTGCTGGTGGTGGACCCCAATGTGCGTGAGGACCGCACGCTCGACCCCGAGCGGAGCGCGCACCGGCTGCGGGAGCTGTGCTCCCTGGCACACGTGATCAAGGCCAGCGACGAGGACCTGGTCCGGCTCTGGCCGGACACCGACCCCGACGCGACCTGCCGCCGGCTCGCCGAGGAGGGCCGACTGGTGGTCCTCACCCGCGGCTCCCGGGGAGCCACGGCCTACACCCGCTCCGCCGAGCCGGTGTCCGTGCCGGCGGTGCCCGTCGACGTGGTCAACACGATCGGCGCGGGCGACGCCTTCATGGCCGGTGTCCTCAACTGGCTCTCCACCAGCGGCGCGCGCCGCGAAGGCGGCGTGGACCGGCTGCGGCGCGAGCGGCTGGAGGAGATGCTGGGCTTCGCCGCGCGGGTGGCCGCCTCGGTGTGCGCCCAGACCGGTACGGAACCCTCGCTGCCGGCCCGTATCTGAGGACCGGCCCGGCGGTCCGTACGGATCCCGCCGACCCCCTTGCGCACCCCCCACAGGCCGCGGCCACCGCCCTTCCCCGAAAGGGCGGTGGCCGCGGCAGTTCCGGTGGGTCCCGGACCCGGACGTCAGGCGCCCGCGGTACCCCTGGCGCCCGCCGCGCGGATGATCTCCGCGTAACGGTGCCCACTGGTCTTGACCGTACGGCGCTGCGTCTCGTAGTCCACGTGGACCAGGCCGAAGCGCTTGTCGTAGCCGTACGCCCACTCGAAGTTGTCCAGCAGCGACCAGGCGAAGTACCCGGCGAGCGGAGCGCCCTTCTCCACGGCCCGCGCGCAGGCCGCCAGGTGCTCCTCCAGGTAGCGGACCCGCTCGGGGTCGTCGACGCTGCCGTCCGGCCGTACGACGTCCGGGTAGGCCGAGCCGTTCTCCGTGACGAAGATGCGCCGGACGCCGTACTCCTCGGTCAGCCGGAGCAGCAGCTGCTCCAGACCGTCGGCGTGCACCTCCCAGCCCATGTGGGTGTGGCGCGCGTCCGGTACGCCGACCTGCCGGGCGAACGGGGCGGTGCCGGTCGGGTCGTCCTGGACGATCTGGCGGAAGTAGTAGTTCAGCCCCATCCAGTCGAGCGGCGCCGCGATGGTCTCCATGTCGCCGGGACGTACGGGCAGCTCCACGCCGTACAGGTCGACCATGTCCTGCGGGTAACCACGGCCGAGGACCGGGTCCAGCCACCACCGGTTGGTGTGGCCGTCGGCGCGGACGGCGGCCGCGCGGTCCGCGTCGCTGTCGCTGGCCGCCTCGATCGTGCTGAGGTTGTTGACGATGCCGACCCGGGCGTCCGAGGAGGCCGCGCGGATCGCCTGCGTGGCCAGGCCGTGGCCGAGGTGCAGGTGGTACGAGGTGCGGACGGCGGCCGTGAGGTCGGTCAGCCCCGGCGCCATCGTGCCTTCGAGGTGGCCGATCCACGACGAGCACAGCGGCTCGTTGAGCGTCGCCCAGTCCTTCACGCGGTCACCGAGGCGCTCGGCGACGACGGAGGCGTACGCGGCGAAGTGCTCGGCGGTGTCCCGGGCCGGCCAGCCGCCCCGGTCCTGCAGGATCTGCGGCAGGTCCCAGTGGTAGAGGGTGGCGAACGGGGTGATCCCGGCCTCCAGCAGACCGTCCACCAGCCGGTCGTAGAAGGCGAGTCCCGCCTTGTTCACCGGGCCGTCGCCGCCGGGCACGATCCGGGGCCAGGCCAGCGAGAAGCGGTAGGCGCCGACGCCCAGCCGCTTCATCAGCCCGATGTCCTCGGGGTAGCGGTGGTAGTGGTCGCAGGCCACGTCGCCGTTGTCGCCGTTGTCGATGGTGCCCGGCGTGTGGGAGAACGTGTCCCAGATCGAGGGGGTGCGGCCGTCCTCTGCCACGGCTCCTTCGATCTGGTACGCGGCGGTGGCGACGCCCCAGGTGAAATCGGCCGGAAGGGCGTTGAGGTCGTTCACGGACTGCCTTTCTGAAGTGGTCACTTGACGGCGCCCGCGGTCAGGCCGGCGACGAGGTAGCGCTGGAGGAGAAGGAACCCGACGACCACGGGCACGCTGACGACCAGGGAGGCGGCCATGATCTGGTTCCAGTAGACGTCGTTCTGGGTGGCGTAGCCCTGCAGACCGACGGCCAGGGTGCGGGTGGTGTCGTTCGTCATGACGGAGGCGAAGAGGACCTCGCCCCAGGCGGTCATGAACGCGTAGACGGCGACGGCGATGATGCCGGGCACCGCGGCCGGTACGACCACCCGGAAGAGCGCGCCGAGCGGCCCGCAGCCGTCCACCTTGGCGGCTTCGTCCAGGTCCTTCGGGATGGAGTCGAAGTACCCGATCAGCATCCAGATGGAGAACGGGAGCGAGAACGTCAGATAGGTGAGGATCAGGCCGATGCGCGAGCCGTACAGCTCGATGCCCGTGCTGTTGCCGATGTTCACGAAGATCAGGAACAGCGGGAGCAGAAAGAGGATGCCGGGGAACATCTGCGTGGACAGCACCGTGACGGTGAAGACCCGCTTGCCGCGGAAGGTGTAGCGGCTCACCGTGTACGCGGCGAACACCGCGATCAGCACGGAGAGCAGCGTCGCGGAACCCGCCACGATCAGCGAGTTCACGAAGTACTTGGCGAGCGGGACCGTCTTCCAGATGTCGAAGTACGGGCGCACCGTGAGGTTCGTCGGGATCCACTGGAACTTGGCCGAGACGTCCTGGAGCGGCTTCAGCGAGCTGCTGACCATGACGTACAGCGGCAGCAGCGCGAAGGCCGCCAGCAGGGTCAGGACGACCCTGCGGGTCCAGAGGAAGGACTGCGGCGGAGCGCTGGGAGACCTGGCGCCGGAGGTGCTAGACATCGGAACCCTTCCTTCCCCGGGAGGTGACCAGCAGATAGACCGCCGTGACCAGCAGCAGGAAGAGCAGCAGCAGGACGGACATCGCGGATCCCGAACCGAAGTTCCAGGTCACGAAGGACGACTGGTAGATGTGGATCGAGATCAGGTCGGCCGCTTCCGGCGCCGACTTGCCGAAGAGCACGTACGGCGTGTTGAAGTCGTTGAACGTCCAGAGGAACAGGACGAGCACCAGGACCTGGTTGACCGGGCGCAGCGACGGCAGCGTGATCTTGCGGATCTGCTGCCAGATGCCCGCTCCGTCGATCGAGGCGGCCTCGTACAGCTCACGCGGGATGTTCTGCAGGGCGGCCATGAGCATCAGGAACGCGAACGGCCAGGACTTCCAGAGGGAGACGACGACCAGGGCGACGAAGCTGTTGTCGCCGATCAGCCAGAACGACGGCTCGTCGGTGAGGCCCAGCTGGTCGTGCAGCACGTGATTGATCATGCCGTTGTCGTGCTGGAACATGAACGCCCAGGTGATGACGGCCGCGTACACGGGCAGGGCGTACGGAACGAGGAAGATCGTCCGCAGGATGCTCCGGCCGCGGAAGTTCTCCTGCAGCAGGATCGCCGCCGCGACACCGAACAGCCAGGACAGCCCGACGGAGATCACGGTGAACGCGCAGGTCACCAGGAACGAGTGGAGCAGTGCCTGGCCGATCGGGGCGTCGAAGTCGACGGCGACCTTGAAATTGTCCAGTCCCGTCCAGGGGGCCTGGCTCCAGTTCCGGATGTAGAACTGGGTGAGCTGACGGAAGCTCATCACGATCCCGATGATCATCGGGATCAGGTGGACGAGCAGTTCCAGCACGACGGCCGGCAGGAGCAGAAGATAAGGCAGACCGCCTTGGCGGACGCGGTCGGGGATGCGCGGCAGCTTCCTGCGCGCATCCCCCTTGCCCTGCTTCCCCCCACTGCCCGCCTCGCGCCCACTGTCGGGTGTCACGGTGGCGGTCATCGGGGGAGCCTCACTGCTGCATCTGCTGCTGGGCCTTGTTCAGGCGGGCCCTGACGGATTCGGTCGTCACCGGACGCCCGGCGGCGGCATCGGCCCACAGGTCCTTGACGGCCGTACCGACGGTCGTCTCGAACTGGGACTCGGTGGGGACCTGGGGGAGCGGGGCGGCACTGGTGGCGAGCGTGTCGCGCAGGACCTTCAGGTCGGGCGCGGAGAACGCCGCGTCCTCCTGGGCGGCCTTGACCGGCGGGATCGAGCCGAAGGTCTTGTTGAGGAGCTTCTGCTCCTCGTCGCTCGTCATGAACTTCACGAACTTCTTGGCGCCGTCGATGTTCTTGGTGTTCTTGAACACCGCCATGTTGATCCCGGCGACCATGGAATTGGTGTTCTCACCGGTGCCCGGCGTGCCGGACGCGACCGGAACGGGCGCGACGCCCCAGTCCTCGGGCTTCATGCCCTGGGACGCGAAGGTCGAGGCGGCGGCCTGCCACAGGACCATGGCCGTCTTGCCCTTGGAGAAGTCCTGGAGGGACTGGTTCTGGGCGTACTCCGCGTTGCCCGGAGCGATGATCTTGTCCTTGGCCATGAAGTCGACGTACTGCTTCACGGCGGCGACCGCACCGTCGGAGGTGAAGGTCGGCTTGCCCGACGCGTCGAAGAAGTCCGCGCCGTGCTGCTTGCCGAGCACGAAGACCTGGTGGATGTTGTTCGACAGGTTGCCGCCCTCGGCCCCCAGTCCCCACTTGCCGTCCTTGGAGATCTTCTGGCCGTCCGCGATCAGCTCGTCCCAGGTGGCCGGCGGCTTCGAGATCCCCGCGTCGGCGAACATCTGCTTGTTGTAGTACAGCGCGTACGCCAGCGAGTACAGCGGCACGGCGGAGGGGTCCTGACCCTCCGCGCCGGCCGCGGCGATCGCCGAGTCGACGAAGCGGTCCCGGCCGCCGATCGCGTCGAAGTTCTTCTTGTCCCACGGCAGCAGAGCGCCGGTGGCCTGCAGCGAGGCCGACCAGGTGTTGCCGATGTTCAGCACGTCGGGGCCCTGACCGGACGTGGTGGCGGCCAGGATCCGGTTGAGCAGATCCGACCACGGGACGACTTCGAGCTTGACCTTGATGCCGGTCTGCTTCTCGAACTTGGCGAGTTCGGGCGTGAGGATCTCCTTGTCCGCCTCGATGCTGGACCCCTGGTTGGACGCCCAGTACGTGAGGGTCTTCGGTGACTCGTTGCTCCCGCTGTCGGAGGATCCGCCGCCGCAACCGGTGACGGCCGCGAGGGAGCTGACGATGGTGAGTGCTGCTGCGGCTCTGATTCTGCGCATGTGAGATGGCCCCTTTCCGGGGGTGGCAGCGTTCGAGACTCGAACGGCCTCCATGACTTAATTTATGACGTGATTTAAGAGGTGAGAGAAGGTCGCGTCAAGGTCTGGGGCCGGGGTATGTTGCGTCGACGGAAGGAGCATCATGGCAGAACGCAACAGACGTACCGTGCGTGACCTGCGGCGGGGCAACCGAGCCCGGGTTCTACAACGGTTGTATTTCGACGGTCCGCTGAGCCGCCAGGAGCTCGGACCGGCCACCGGCCTGAGTTCAGGTTCCATCAGCAACGTCGTCGCCGAACTCGTCGCCGAAGGCATCCTGGAGGAGGCCGGCGTGGTCGACTCCGACGGCGGCCGGCCCCGTACCCTGCTGCGCGTCGCCCCCGGCGGCGGTCTGCTCATCGGCATCGACATCGGGGAAACCCGCGTCCGTGTCGAGCTCTTCGACCTCTCCCTCACCGAACTCGCCCGCACGGACCGGCTGCTGGCCCAGCACGGTTACGATGTCGAACGCATCGTCACGCATGTGCGCACCGGCGTCGCCGACGTACTGCGCGACGCCGACGCCGACCCGGGCCGGCTCCTCGGCATCGGTATCGGGGTCCCCGGCATCATCGAACGCGACGGTCCGGACGGCGCTGTCGTCCACGGCCAGACCATCGGCTGGAGCGCGGTGCCCTTCGAGAAGCTCCTGCGCGCGGCCGTCGACGTGCCGCCCGACGTGCCGCTGTTCATCGACAACGGCGCCAAGACCCTCGGGCAGGCCGAGATGTGGTTCGGCGGCGGCCGGGGCGCCGGCGTCGCCGCCATCGCGCTGATCGGCTCCGGCGTCGGGGCGAGCGTCATCCACGGTGGCGCCCTGGTCGACGAGAGCGGCCGTGGCAGCGCCCTCGAATGGGGCCACACCACCGTGCAGATGCGCGGGCGCCGCTGCCGGTGCGGCTCCATCGGCTGTCTGGAGGCGTACGCCGGAGCGGAGGCGATGCGCGAGCGCTGGTACGAGGCGGGCGGCCCGCTCCCGGACGACGCGGACGACGAGACCGCGCTCGCCGCCCTGCTGGAAGCCGCCTTCCCGAGCTCCGAGGGAATCCTGCCCGACCCGGTCGCGGTCTCCCTGCTGGACGACACCGCCGAGTGCCTCGGCGCGGCCGTCGCCGATCTGATCAACCTCTTCCTGCCCGAGCGGGTCCTGCTCGGCGGCTGGGCCGGCCTGCTCATCGGTCCGCATCTGCTGCCCGCGATCCGCCGCCACGCGGAGGCGTACGCGCTCCACCACGCGGCGGCGCGCACCAGCATCGAGCTGGGCGAACTCGGCCCCGACGCGGTCACCGTGGGCGCCGCGACCCTCCCGCTGGCGGCCTTCCTCGCGCGCGGCGGCAGCCGCCCCCGCCCGCCCGCCTCCGGCACCTCACCGGACCTCACCGGCCTCCCCGACCCCAACCGCTGGCGCCGCGCGCCGGCCACGGCGGGTGACGCCCCGGGGTAGGGGCCCGCCCGAGGCCCTCGCCTGTGGAACCCTCGGCCGTGGAACCCTTGCCCGTGGAGCCCCCGCCGGACGTTCCCGCCGACCGGCCCGGATCGCTCCGGGCGTCACCGCCGTGGTCGCCGCCGTGGCCGGTCCGGGCGTGCGCGTGGCCGGATCAGGCCGAGCCGCGGATGACCAGGGAGGGTTCGAAGATCACTGAGGTGACCGCGCGGTCGGGACGGGCCAGGCGGTCCAGCAGCAGGCGGCCCATCTCCGCCGCCATGTCCTCCACCGGCTGCCGCACCGTGGTCAGCGGCGGACGGCAGGCGGCGGCCGCGCTGCTGTCGTCGAAGCCGATCACCGCGACGTCCTCGGGCACCCGCCTGCCGTGCTCGCGCAGGACATGGCAGGCGCCCACCGCCATCAGGTCGTTGGCGGCGAACACCCCGTCCAGATCAGGGTGTTCGACGAGCAGCCGCTCCATCGCGGCCTCACCGCTCTCCTGGGTGAACCGGCCCTCCGCGATGGAGATGTACGGATGGCCGCGCCGCGCCATCGTGTCGCGGAAACCCGCGAGCCGTTCCTGGCCCGCCGGTACGTCCAGCGGGCCGGTGATCGTGGCGATCCTGCGGCAGCCGCGCGCCAGCAGGTGTTCGGCGGCCAGCCGGGCGCCGTCCTGGTGGGCGAGGTCCACGTAGCTGATCCGGGCCGGCCGGGCCGGGCGCGCGTACAGCACGGCCGGCAGTCCCGCCTCGGTGATCAGGGAGGGCAGTGGATCCTCGGCGTGGGTGGAGACGACCAGGGCGCCGTCGATGTTGCCCTGGCGCAGGTACGAGACGACCTCGTCGCGGGCGCGGGCCGTCTCGGCGAACATCAGCACCGGGTACATCCCGCGCGGCCGGAGGTAGTTGACGACTCCGGTCACCACCCGGCCGAAGAACGGGTCGGAGAACACCTGCGCGGTGAAGGAACGGCTCCCGCCGTCGGGCTCCTCACGGTGGTGACCGGCCGCGCCCGCCGCCCCGCCGGGGGCGGCCTGGTCCTCCGGCGCCGGGTCGTCCCCGGCGCCCGAGACCACCAGGGCGATCGCGTCGGCGCGGCGGGTGACCAGCGAACGGGCCGCGCGGTTCGGCGTGTAGCCGGTGGCGGCCACCGCCTTCCGTACGGACTCCTGTATCACCGGGTCGACGTTGCGGACACCGTTGATCACACGTGAGACCGTCGCACGGGAGACACCGGCCGCCCGGGCCACATCCTCCAGGGTGGGTGCGCCGGCCGGTCGCAGGTCTTCCGTCATGCCCTCATTTATAGCATCAGCGGAGAGCGCTCTCCGTGGTAACCGCTGGTGAGGGCGGTGATGCCGTGAGCAGAGTGACAGAAGAGGCGAGCGGCAGGTCCCCGGCCGAACGGCCTCCGAGCAGAGTGAAATCGCCCGGTCCGCTCTCCCAGCCGTGCCGCTCGGCCGACCACCGCGCGAACGCCCGGCCGTCCACCCGCACGACCGCGACGGCTTCCTCGCCCGGGTCGGCGCGGACCGCCGCGTAGCCGACCAGCCGGCGGTCCGCCCCGACGGCCGGCCCGGGGCCGGACAGATAGAGCTGGACGACCTCGCGGCCCCGGCGGCCGCCGGTGTTCCGCAGCCGTATCCGCACCTCGAAGGGCTCGGCGCCGGTCACCGTGGCGGGCCCCTCGATCGCCTCGTACGACCAGCTCGTGTAGCCGAGGCCGTGGCCGAACCAGTGGGCCGGGGCGGCGGCGGACCGCAGCCAGGCGCGGTAGCCGATGTACGGGCCCTCGGCGTAACGGAGTCGACCCTGCTCCGGCCGGGTGGAGAGCACGGGGACGTCCCGCTGGGCGACGGCCCAGGTGGTGGGCAGCCGGCCGCCGGGCTCGGCGCGGCCGAAGAGGATGTCGGCCAGCCCGTGCCCGGCCTCCTGGCCGGGGAACCAGGCGAGCAGCAGGGCCGGTACGCGGGCCTGCCAGGGGAGGGTGACCGGGCCGCCCGCGTTCACGATCACCACCGTGCGCGGATTGGCCCGGACGACGGCCCGTACGAGATCGTCCTGTCCGTCCGGCAGCGCCAGCGCCGTACGGTCGCGGCCCTCCGACTCGCTCTCCTCGGTGGTGCCCACGACCACCACGGCCACGTCGGCCTCGCGGGCCGCCGCGACGGCCCGGGACAGCGCGGTCGCCGCGTCACCGGCGGGCGGGGCGGCGGCCAGGATCGTGGCGATGCCGGTGTCGGGGTCGAGGCCGCGCCGGGCGACCACCTCCACCTCCCGCCCCGCGACCAGGTCCGCCCGTGCGGACCGGTAGGGCGGGGCCACATGGACCCGGGTCGGATCGTCGGAGTCCAGCGGGAAGGTGCCGGTCAGGACCGTCACCCCGGCGACGGACAGCGAGATGGGCCCCCAGCCGCCGACCGCGAGGGTCCAACTTCCCGTCTCCTCGGGCCGGATGAGCGCACGGATCTCCACGGTCCGCGCGCCCGCCACCCGGGCGGGCTCCACGATCCGGCCGGACAGCCGCCGCTCCGCGTGGAGTTCGTTCCCCTCCGCGTCCAGCACCCGCACCAGAACGCCCGGTTCGCCGCCGCGCGGATCGCGCGACCACGCCGGATCCAGCGGCCGGGGCAGGGCGCTCGGCGGCAGGCCGGGGGTGTGGACGACCCGCGCGGTCCCCTCCAGAGCCGCCGTGATGCCGTCCAGCGGGGAGACCACGGAGGCGGGAAACACCTCCGCGCTGCCGCCGCCCTGCGTCCGGACCGCTCGCGCGTGCGGACCGATGACCGCGACCGACCGCAGCCGGGCGGGGGCCAGCGGCAGCAGATCCCCGTCGTTGCGGAGCAGCACCGTCCCGGCCGCGACGGCCCTGCGCAGCAGCTCGCGCGGGTCCGGCGGGGAGTCCGCGGATCCTGCGAGCGGCGCCCCGGCGGGCCGCCGGGGCGCGGGGAGTGCGCCCGTGGCGCTGCGCCGGGTGGCCCCCAGCGCCCCCACCCGGCCGGCCAGCCGCAGCAGTCTGCGTACCTTGTCGTCGATCAGCTCCACGGGGACCAGCCCCTCCTCCACGGCGGCGAGCAGTCCGGCGGACCAGGGGCCCTCGGGCCCCGGCATCGCCAGGTCCTGCCCGGCACGGGCGGTGTCGAGCAGCGAGCGCACCCCTCCCCAGTCGGAGACGACGAGGCCGTCGAAGCCCCACTCGCTCTTGAGTGGCCGCTCCAGCAGCGGAGCCGCGCTCATCGTGACGCCGTTGACCTGGTTGTACGCGGACATCACCACCCAGGCGCCGGTCTCGACGGCCGCCTCGAACGGCGCGAGGTACACCTCGCGCAGGGTGCGCTCGTCCACCCGCACATCGACCCTGAGCCGGTCGGTCTCCGCGTCATTGGCCACGAAGTGCTTCGCGGTGGCGGCCACCCCGCCCGCCTGGATGCCCCGGATGAGGGCGGCGCCCGTACGCCCGGTCAGCAGCGGGTCCTCCGAGAAGCACTCGAAATGCCGGCCGCCCAGCGGGGAGCGGTGCAGATTGAGGGTGGGCGCGAGCAGGACGTCGACGCCCTTGCGCCGTGCCTCCGCGGCGAGCAGCCCGCCCAGTTCGGTGACCAGCTCCTCGTCCCAGGCCGCCGCCAGCGCGGTCGGGGAGGGCAGGACGAGTGAGGTGTCCCGTTCGTCCCAGGCGTCGCCGCGTACTCCGGCCGGTCCGTCGGACAGGGTGACGGCACGCAGCCCGATGGCGGGCTCCGCGTGGGTGCGCCAGTTGCTCGCGCCGGTCAGCAGGCGCACCTTCTGCCCGAGGTCCAGTTTCTCCAGCAGATGGCCGATCTCTTCCTCGGTCACACCCGCGCCCGCGCCGGTATCCGCGTCGTCCGGTCCCGCGCCGCCGGTGCCGGCGTCGTCCGCGCCCGCCCGGGTCATGCCTGCGTCGGTCATGCCTGCCCCCTTCGCCCGCCCTTTCGGAGAGCGCTCTCCCGCTTGCACGGCACAGCCTCCCCGGAGGGCGTCGGCCCTGTCAATGGCGGCGATTTCGGGACTCGGGCGGACGCGCGGGGCTCCGGGGTGGCACGCTGAGTGCCGAGAAGCGGTCAGCCGGTAGTCGAGGCCTTGTCATGGTCTGTGCCCAGCCCGTACGTTGGCCGCTTGCGACGTGTCCTACCTGTCAGTGGGGGAGCCCATCATGGCCGCATCCGGTCGGCACCGCAGATACCAGCCGAGCCGCATCAACCGCGCCTCGCTGACCGTGACGGTGGGCGGAGCCGGCATCGCGCTGCCGCTCATCGCCGCCGGAACGGCGCACGGCGCGTCGGTGGACGTCTGGGAGAAGGTCGCGGCCTGCGAGTCGACCGGCAACTGGCAGATCAACACCGGTAACGGCTACTACGGCGGGCTCCAGTTCACCCAGTCCACCTGGGACGCCTACGGCGGCGAACAGTACGCCTCGCGCGCCGACCGCGCCACCAAGGACCAGCAGGTCGCCGTGGCGGAGAAGGTCCTCAAGGGACAGGGCCCCGGCGCCTGGCCCACCTGCTCGGACCGCGCCGGACTGGCCCGGGGCGGGGACGCACCCGACATCGCCCCGGCCAAGGCCCCGGGGAGCGGCAGCGCGCCGCAGGCCCAGGGCGGCGTCGGGGCGCAGGCCCAGCAGACCCGGCCGAAGACCGGACCGAAGCAGAGCGAAGCGAAGAAGACCGCGTCGCCCACGACCGTGCCGACGCAGCGCCAGGGCTACACGGTGGCCCGCGGCGACTCCCTCTCCGCGATCGCCGTCGACGAGTCCGTCAAGGGCGGCTGGCAGCGGCTGTACGAGGAGAACCGCCGGCTCATCGGCAGCGACCCCGATCTGATCTTCCCGGGCCAGAAGCTCGTCCTGCACGTCCCGTCGCCCCCGAAGGGCAGCGCGCCGGCCGGTGAGACGGCGAAGCCCGCCCCGGCGGAGAAGCCGCAGCAGGCCGAGAAGCCGCAGCAGGCGGAGAAGCCGCAGCAGGCGGAGAAGCACCAGCAGGCGGCGAAGCCGAAGCAGGCCGCCACGACCGCCCACGCGGGCAAGCCGAAGGCGGACGGACTGACCCTCCCGGTCGCGAGCGCCGGCACCGGCACGCAGTACCACCAGGCGGGATCCTGGGCCAGCGGCTACCACACGGGGGTCGACTTCCCCGTGCCCACCGGCACCTCGGTGAAGGCCGTCGCCGCGGGCCATGTGGTCTCGGCCGGCTGGGCGGGGGCGTACGGCTACCAGATCGTCATACGTCACGCGGACGGCAAGTACAGCCAGTACGCGCACCTCTCCGCGCTCAACGTGCGCGAGGGCCAGCAGGTCAGCGGCGGCCAGCGGATCGCCAGGTCAGGATCCACCGGCAACAGCACCGGGCCGCACCTCCACTTCGAGATGCGTACGGGGCCGGCCTACGGTTCCGACATCGACCCCCTCGCCTATCTCCGGGCGGGCGGCATCAAGATCTGAGGGCGCGGCGGCGACGGCGGGCACCGGGAACCCCGCGCGCACGCCGGAAGGCGGCCCCTCGTCCTCGGACGACTCGCTCGATGACCGCGACCGCGACGTCCCTGACCGCGAGCGCCCCGACCGTGCCCGCGACGACCCCGTACCCCAACCGGCCCCCGGCTCGGCGCCGGCGCCGGAGCCGGACCGCTCCTGCCGTGCGGTGCTCATCCGGTCCGTGGTGAGCAGGATCAGCCCGCCCGCCGCGACGAACCCGGAGACGAGCGCGAGCGCGGTGCCCAGCGCGCCGTACCGGAAGCTCTCCCCGAACAGCGTGAGCCCCACGGCCGCGGCGATCACCGGGTTGACGACCGTGACCGTGGCCAGTGGGGCGGCGAGTCCCGCGCCCCGGTAGGACGCCTGGGAGAGCAGCAGACCGCCGGCCGCGAGCACCGCGATGACCAGCAGCGTCGGCACCTGTACGGCGGCGCTCTCCGAGGTCCGGTCGACGGTGACGGTCTTGGTGAAGACCGAGGCGATCCCGAACGCCACACCGGCCGAACCGGCCAGCAGCACGCTCCGTACGACCGGGCGGCCCACCAACTGCGCGACCAGGTAGAGCAGCCCCACCCCGCCGAAGGTGGCCAGGGCGAGGACCAGCCGCTCCCCGCCGTCCAGCGCGTGCGAATCGGTGCCCTGGGTGAGCGAGAGCAGCCCCGCCAGCCCCACGGTCGCCATGACCGCACCGCGCCAGGCGGTGCGCCCGGCCCTGCGGCCCACGAACAGCGCCGCCATGGGCAGCGCGAAGACGATGGTGAGCGCGCCGAGCGGCTGCACCAGGCTGAGCGGACCGAACGCGAGCGCACCCACGTGCAGCAGGGCGCCGAGGCCGTTCAGGGCCACCGCGATCCACCACACGCCGTGGTGCAGGGGCGCGTACGGGCGCGCGGGGGTGGCCACCGCGACGCGCTCCTGCAGGATCGCTCCCGCCGCGTAGGCGACCGCCGAGACCAGGGACAGCAGCACGGACAGCGCGAGTGGACTCATGTCTTCCACGATCTCTCGTTCGGGCGGATTTCGTCGTCGTCCTGGTGTGGTCGATCGGGCGTACTGCCGTCGCGGTACGAAGCGGGGCCGTACTACTCCCACGGATGGTCGCCCAGGTCAGCGAGGAGAACCCGTGCGTTGACTACGGTGATCCTGGTACGGGCGAGTCCGCCGGGATCCGTCGCAACGCCGACGAGAACGCACGGGCGGTGACGGAGGAGGGGCACACGGTGGACGGCGACGGCGGGGACGGCCGGGACGGCGGGGACGGAGGGGACGGTCGGGGCGGTCGGGGCGTTGGGCACGGTCAGGACGGCGGGTACGGCTGGTCCAGCGGCGGGGACGGCCGGCTGAGGCCGGCGGAGGTCGGCGCCGTGGGCGGTTTCTTCGCACTCCGGATCGCCCCGCGGCCCCCCGCGCCGCCCGGCGCGCATGTCCCGCTCGCGCGGGTGTACGCGGGCGACACCGCTCCGCTGACGGCCCGGGTCGACAAGGTCGCGGCCCGGCTGCGCGCCCCCGACCGCAGGATCGCCGCCTCCGTCGCGCAGCTGGGGCTCGCGGCCCGGCTCTGGTCGATCGCGCTCGGCAGCGCCGTCCTCACCGGCGCCGTCCCCGATCTGGACCCGGAACGGCTGCACTGGGACCCCGACCTGACCTCACCCGAGGACCTCTGGCTGGCCGGGCCGAGGGCGCTGCCCGGCACCGCGCGGACCGTACGCGAGGTGGTGCGGTACGGCCATCTCGTCCCGCTCGCCGAGGCCCTGCGCCGCGACGGCAGGATCTCGCCCCGGCTGCTGTGGGGCAACGCGGGCTCCGCGCTCGCCGGGGCCGTACGCGAGCTGAGCGCCTGGGGCGAGCGGAACGGCAGGCCGGAGGTGGCGGAGCGGGCCGGGGCGCTCGCCGCCGAGCTGTTCGACGACCCCGATCTGCGCGGCACGGGCGATCGGGTGGCCGGGGCGTACCGGCGGCGCAGCTGCTGTCTCTACTACCGCTGCCCGGCGGGCGGTCTCTGCGGGGACTGCGTCTTCGACCGGCCGCCGCTGCGCTCCGCCGACCGGCCGTACCGTCCTTCTTCACCGCCGTCGCCGCAGCGGTCTTCCGCACGGACGGTTTCCGGGTGACCATGACAGGGCTGAGATCACCGGACGACGCCGGCGACGACGGAGGTAGGGCGTGAAGGTAGGGCTGCTGACCCGGGAGTACCCACCGGACGTCTACGGCGGCGCGGGCGTCCATGTCGAGTTCCTGGCCCGCGAGCTGCGGTCCCTGACCGACCTGGACGTGCACTGCTGGGGCGGGAGCGGCGGTGCGGACGGCGCCGCCGGCCCGGCCGGGGGAGTCTTCCGCCATCTGGCCGCCGCCGGGCTCGACGGCGCCAATGACGCCCTGCGCACCTTCTCGGTCGACCTGGCGATGGCCGCCGCGCTCGACGGCCGTGAGCTGGTCCACTCGCACACCTGGTACGCCAATCTCGCCGGGCACGTCGCCAAGTTGCTGTACGGCGTCCCGCATGTGATGACCGCGCACTCCCTGGAACCGCTGCGCCCCTGGAAGGCCGAGCAGCTCGGCGGCGGATACGCGCTCTCCAGCTGGGCCGAGCGCACGGCGATCGAGTCCGCCGACGCGGTCATCGCCGTCTCCCGGGGGATGCGCGCCGACATCCTCGCCTGCTACCCCTCCCTCGATCCGGACCGGGTGCGGGTCGTGCACAACGGCATCGACACCCGCCTCTACCGGCCCGATCCCGCCACCGCTGTCCTGGAGCGGATCGGTCTCGATCCCGACCGCCCGTTCGTGCTCTTCGTCGGCCGCATCACCCGGCAGAAGGGCGTGCCCCATCTGCTGCGTGCCGCCCGCGCCCTCGACCCCGAGGCACAGCTGGTGCTGTGCGCGGGCGCCCCGGACACCCCCGAGATCGGCCGGGAGTTCCGCGAGCTGGTCGACGAGCTGCGGCGGACCCGGGACGGCGTGCACTGGATCCCCGAGATGCTGCCGCGCCCCGAGGTCGTCCAACTCCTCACCCACGCGGCGGTGTTCGTCTGCCCGTCGGTGTACGAGCCGCTCGGTATCGTCAATCTGGAGGCGATGGCCTGCGGGACCGCGGTCGTCGCCTCGGCGGTCGGTGGTATCCCCGAGGTCGTCGACGACGGGAGTACGGGGCTGCTCGTACCGTACGACGAACACGCCCCGGACGCCTTCGAGTCGGGCCTCACCGAAGCGCTCAACCGGGTGCTCGACGACCCGGAGTCGGCGGCCCGGATGGGGGTGGCGGGCCGGGAACGTGCGGTGCGGGAGTTCGGCTGGGACCACGTGGCCCGCCGTACGTACGAGGTGTACCAGGAGCTTCTCACGACCTCATAAGGAGCGGCCATGCGCGGTGGACCTTCGGTGCTCGGAATCGTACTGGCGGGTGGAGAGGGCAAGCGCCTGATGCCGCTCACCGCGGACCGGGCCAAACCTGCTGTGACGTTCGGCGGTACGTACCGCCTCGTCGACTTCGTCCTGTCCAATCTGGTGAACGGTGACATTTTGCGCAACTGCGTGCTGACGCAGTACAAGTCGCACTCGCTGGACCGCCATGTGACCACCACCTGGCGCATGTCCAGCCTTCTCGGGAACTACATCACGCCCGTCCCCGCCCAGCAGCGGCTCGGGCCGCGCTGGTACCTGGGCAGCGCGGACGCCATCCTCCAGTCCCTCAACCTCGTCCACGACGAACAGCCCGACTACATCGCGGTGTTCGGCGCCGACCATGTGTACCGGATGGACCCGCGCCAGATGCTCCAGCAGCACATCGAGAACGGCGCGGGTGTCACCGTCGCCGGGATCAGGGTGCCGCGCGCGGAGGCGTCGTCGTTCGGGGTCATCACCCCCGCGTCGGACGGCGTGCAGGTCGAAGGGTTCCTGGAGAAGCCGGCCGCCCCGCCGGGGCTGCCGGACGACCCCGGGAAGGTCTTCGCCTCGATGGGCAACTACCTGTTCACCACCAAGGTCCTGGTCGACGCGCTGCACCGGGACGCCGAGAACGAGGACTCGGTGCACGACATGGGAGGCTCCATCCTGCCGATGCTCACCGAGCAGGGCATGGCCCAGGTCTACGACTTCAGCGACAACCGGGTACCCGGCGAGACGCCGCGCGAGCACGGCTACTGGCGCGATGTGGGCACCCTCGACTCGTACTACGACGCCCACATGGATCTGATCTCGCGCCACCCGGCGTTCAGTCTCGACAACCGGAAGTGGCCCATCTACACCCACCCCGGCCAGCTGCCGCCCGCGCGCTTCGTGTCCGGCGGCATCGCGAGCGAGTCGATCGTCAGCCCCGGCTGCGTCATCCGGGGCCAGGTGACCCGGTCCGTCCTCTCCCCGGGGGTGGTGGTCGCCGAGGGCGCGGTGGTGCAGGGATCCGTCCTGCACGACAACGTGACGATCGGGCGCGGGGCGGTGGTGCGCGGCTCGATCCTCGACAAGAACGTGGACGTACCGGCCGGCGCGACCGTCGGCGTCAACCCCGGCCGGGACCAGGAGCTGTACACCGTGTCCCCGAACGGGATCATCGCGCTCGGCAAGGGCCGGCTGGTGGTCTGAGGAGGCGTACGGCCACGGGGCGCCCGGCGGTACCGGGCGCCCCGTGCGGAGTCGCGGAGTCGTGGACCAGCGGCGTCGCGGCGTCGTGGAGTTCACGGTCGGAGCATGCGGAGTTCACGGTCAGAGCATCCGGCGCCGCCGTCCCAGCCAGGTCTGGGCGATGACCACCACCGCGAGGAACGCGCCGCTGACGACCTGCTGGTACGCCGAGTCGAGCGAGCCGATCTGATTGATCACGTTCTGGATGACCTTCAGCAGCAGCACCCCCACCAGGGAACCGCTGATGAAGCCGAAACCGCCCGTCAGCAGCGTCCCGCCGATGACCACGGCGGAGATCGCCTCCAGCTCCATCCCGCCGCCGAGGATGGTCACCCCGGACACCAGCCAGGCCGCGTTGAGCGCACCGGCGAGCCCCGCGCAGAGCCCGGACAGCGTGTACACGGCGATCTTCGTACGGGCCACCGGGGCGCCCATCAGCGCCGCCGCGTCCTCGTTGCCGCCGACCGCGTACACGTACTGGCCGAACCGGCTGCGGCGCAGGACGACCGCGCCCAGCACGAAGAGCGCCACCGTGATCCACACCGGCAGCCCGATACCGAGCAGCTTGTCCTGCCCGAGTCCGGCGAAGACGGACTTCTCGTCCACCAGATAGGTGGTCGAGCCCTCGTCGGTCACCGACAGCAGGACGCCGCGTGCCAGCAGCATCGCGGCGAGCGTGACGATGAACGGCGCGAGCCGCGCCCGCGCGACCAGCAACCCGTTGACCAGGCCGATCAGCCCGCACACGGCGAGCGGGAGGAGCAGGGCCACGACCGTGCCGTACCGCGATCCCCACGCGGCGAGCACCCCGCCGAGTGCGAACAGCGACCCCACCGAGAGATCGATCCCGCCGGTGATGATCACGAAGGTCATGCCGAGGGCGACCACCGCGAGGAACGCCGAGGAGAGCGCCATGTTCTCCAGGTTGTCGCCGGTCAGGAAGGTGTCGAAGCCGGCCGACGCGGCGATCGCCACCAGGACGAGCGTGACGAGCGCGCCGTGCTGCTGGGCGAGCGCGCTGAAGAGCTCCGCCCGGCTCGCGCCGAGCGGTTCGTCCTTCACCGGCGCCGCCTCCGCCCGCCTGGTCTCTCCGGTCTCCACCGTGGTCACCGCTTCCCCCGTTCCCGTGCCGCGTAGACCGCGAGCACGATCACCACGGCCTGGGCGATCTGCGTCCAGGACGGCGGCAGATCGTGCTTGATGAGCGTGGCGGTCAGCAGTTGGATGAGTACCGCGCCCGCCACCGTCCCGCCGATCCGGATCCGGCCACCGCTCAGCGGTGTACCGCCGACCACCACCGCGGTGATCGCGGACAGTTCCATCAGCGTGCCGAGCGAGGTCGGGTCGCTCGCCTGGAGCCGGGCCGTGGCCAGCACGCCCGCGATCGCGGCGAGCACGCCCGAACCGACATAGACGAGGATCAGCACCCGGCGCACCGGGAGGCCCGCCAGTCGCGCCGCCGGGCGGCTGTCGCCGATCGCGAGCAACTGCCGGCCGAAGGTGGTGCGCCGTACGGTGAAACCGACGGCGAGCGCCAGCGCGGCCGCGATCAGCACCAGATACGGGACACCGAGCAGATCGCCGGAACCGAGCGAGGCCATGCCCGGGTCCCGTACGTCCTTCAGCTGGGGGAGCAGGACCAGCGCGATGCCGCGCCCCGCGACCATCAGGGCCAGCGTGGCCACGATGGGCTGGACACCGATGAACGCGATCAGCGAGCCGTTGGCGAGGCCGACGACGGCTCCGCCGACGACGGCCGCGACGAGCGCGATCCATGGCCCGTAGCCGAGATACAGCGACAGCAGCGATGTCGACAGCGCCATCACCGAGCCGACCGACAGGTCGACGCCCTCGCTGCCGATGGCCAGCGCCATCCCGAGCGCCACGATGAGGACGGGCGCGACCTGTACGGCCTGCGTACGGAAGTTCTCGGCGGACAGGAAGTGCGGGGTGAAGGCGGCATTGCCCAGCAGCAGTACGGCGACGCCGGCGTAGACGCCGTACTCCTGGAGGAGCCTCAGCAGCCGCGTCCGGTCGGCCGGTGCGCGCCCGATCGCCAGGTCAGTCATGATCGCTCCCGCTCACCGCAGTGCTGTCCCCGGTGCCTCGCGCAGCGCCTTCGGTGCCCTTCACCGGGCCTTCCGTGCCCTTCACCGGGCCTTCCACCGGGCCTTCCGCTTCGGCGGCGATCGCGCGCAGCAGCCGGTCCTCCGTCACGTCGGTCCCGGTCAGCTCCGCCACCACCGCGCCGTCCTTCAGGACCACGACCCGGTCGGCCCCCTCGATCAGTTCCTCCATGTCGGACGAGATCAGCAGCACCCCGAGCCCCTCACCGGCCAGTTCGTCGATCAGGGCCTGCACCTCGGCCTTGGCGCCGACATCGATGCCCCGGGTCGGCTCGTCGAGGAGCAGCACCTTGGGCCGCATCGCGAGCCAGCGGGCGAGCAGCACCTTCTGCTGATTGCCCCCGGACAGCTCGCCGACCTTCTGGTGCGGCCCCGACGCCTTGATCCGCAGCCGTGTCATGAAGGTGTCCACGACCCGGTCGATCCGGGCGTCGTCGACCAGACCGAAGCGGGAGAGCCCGGGCAGGGCGGCCAGCGCGATGTTCTCGCGTACGGACAGGCCGGGCACGATGCCCTCGGCCTTGCGGTCCTCGGGCAGCAGGCTGATCCCGGCCCTGATCGCGGCGGGCGTGGAGCCGGTACGTACCGGAACGCCGGCCACCAGCACCCGGCCCGAGTCCGGCGGCAGCGCCCCGGCGATGGCTTTGGCGGTCTCGCTGCGACCCGAGCCGAGCAGCCCGCCGAGCCCCACCACCTCGCCGGGCCGCACCCGCACCGACACGTCGTGCAGGACGTGACGTACCGTCAAGTGCTCTGCTTCCAGGATCGGTTCGCCACCGGTCTCGTGCTCGCCGGTGAACTTGGTGAGCCCTTCGCCGCGTACCTCGCCCATCTCCCGGCCGAGCATCAGCGACACCAGCCGCAGCCGTTCCAACTCGGCGATCGGGCCCGTGTGGACCCGCTTGCCGTCACGGAGCACCGTGACCGTGTCGCAGACCTCGTACAGCTCGTCGAGCCGGTGGCTGACATAGACCACCGCGATCCCGCGCTCCTTGAGCATCCGGATCACGCCGAACAGGGTGCGCACCTCGCGCGGTTCGAGCGACGACGTCGGCTCGTCCATGATGACCACGCGCGCGTCCACCGACACGGCCCGCGCGAGAGCCACCATCTGCTGCGCGCCCACGCCCAGCGAACGCAGCGGACGCTTCACGTCGACCCGCAGCCCCAGCGTGCGGAGCGCGTCCGCCGCCTCGCGGTGCATCCGGCGGAAGTCGATCAGGCCGAGCCGGCCCCGGGGTTCGCGTCCCAGGAAGAGGTTGCGGGCCACGCTCATCAGCGGGACGAGATTGACCTCCTGGTAGATGGTGGAGATCCCGGCGTGCTGTGCCTCCAGCGGGGTGCTGAAGCGGACGGGCCGCCCGGCGTGGACGATCTCTCCCTCGTCGGGCCGGTACACCCCGGTGAGCAGCTTGATGAGGGTGGACTTCCCGGCGCCGTTCTCCCCGATGAGGGCGTGCACCTCACCGGGGCCGACCGCGAAGTCCACACCGTCCAGCGCCCGGGCGCCCGGGAAGGACTTCGTCAGTCCGGTGGCGGACAGCACGTCAGTAGGCCTTGCCCAGGTCGGACTCGGCGTTCGACCCGGTGTAGGCGCTGTCCTGGATGACGATGTCCTGGGAGACCTCCTTGCCCTGGGTGAAGCTGTCCAGGGTCTGGAAGGCGAGCGGGCCGAAGCGCGGGTTCGACTCGATGACCCCGGAGATCCAGCCGTCCACGATCCCCTGCACGGCGTTGCGGGTGCCGTCGACCGTCACGATTTTGACGGCGCCGGCCTTCTTGCCCGCGCCCTTCAGGGCGTTGACGGCGCCGAGCCCCATCTCGTCGTTCTCGGCGTAGACGCCGGTGATGCCGGGCTTCGACTGGATGAGCTGTTCGGTGACGCTCTGGCCCTTCTCCCGGGCGAACTCACCGGTCTGCTCGAAGACCACCTTCAGCCCGGGGGCCTTGGCCTGGAGCTGGTCCTTGAAGCCCTTGGTGCGCTCGGTCGTGACGTTGTTGCCGGCCGAGCCGAGCAGGATGGCCACCTCGCCCTTGCCGCCGGTCGCCTCGATCATCTGGTCCGCCGCGCGCTTGCCCTGCTCGATGAAGTCCGAGCCGATGAAGCTCACATAGTCCTTGCAGGCGGTCGCGTTGATCTTCCGGTCGACGGTGACGATCGGGATCTTCCGCTTCGCCGCCGTACGCAGCACCGGCCCCCAGCCGTCGGAGTTGAGCGGCGCGATCACCAGCAGGTCGGCGCCCTTGGCGATCAGGTCCTGGACGTCGCTGATCTGCTTGGAGAACTGCGACTGCGCGTTGGCGGTGAGGAGCTTGACGCCCCGCTTCTCCGCCTCCGCCTTGAGGGACGCGGTCTCGGCGATCCGGAAGGGGTTGGCCTCCTTCTCGGACTGCGAGAAACCGACGGTCGCGGAGGAGAGGTCGATCTTCTTGCCGCCGAACTGCTCGACGGTGCAGGTCTTGTCGTTCCCGGCGCTGGGGGAGGCGACGACCTGGCCCGCGTCATCCCCGGCGGAGGCGCCCTTGTCGCCGGAGGCGGCGTCCTCGGACTTCGCGCATCCGGCGAGGGCGAGCGCGGCGACCAGGCTCGCGGCGAGCACGGTCGTGGTGGTGGTGGTGCGGCGGGCGGCGGTGGTACGGCGGACGGCGATGGTGCGGCGGCGTGCTGAAGACTTCATGCGGAACCCCATCTTGGCGCGGCCCCGGCGCCCAGGGCGCTCACGGGAGATCGGCTCGTACGGTCTGCTGCGGTCGTTCGGAACGGTTTTTACATCGTTGTACGAATCCTGTAAAGGGCTCTGGCCAGAACGGCTCGCACCGTCGGGGTCAGCACCTGCCGATCGTGGACTCCCGCTCCACCAGCCGGAAATCCGCGCGGAGTTCACGCGCACCGCCGGTCCCGGCCGTCTCCGCCGTGCCCAGCAGCCGTTCCACGACCGACTGCACGGCGAGGCGCGCGATGGTCTGTTTGTCGGGCGAGATCGTGGTCAGGGTCACGCTGCCGTAGCGGCCCTCGGTGATGTCGTCGAAGCCCACCACCGCGACGTCCTCGGGCACCCGCAGCCCCCGCTCGGAGAGCACCCGCATCGCGCCGATGGCGATCAGGTCGTTGTACGCGAAGACCGCGTCCGGGGCGGCGCCGGAGTCCAGCAGGCGGCTCATCGCGGCCGCGCCGTCCGCGTGGTCCCAGCCGCCCGTCGGTGCGACCAGGGAGTCCGGCGCCGCCAGCCCGGCCGCCGTCAGCTCCGCCCGCCAGCCGCGCAGGCGCAGGTGGGAGGGCTCGTTGACGCGATCGGTACGGGCGCCGAGGAAGGCGATCCGCGACCGGCCCAGATCCAGCAGATGCCGCACCGCCGCCCGGGCCGCCGCGACGTTGTCGATCGCGATGTGGTCGTACGGCAGGTCGTACTCCCGCTCGCCCAGCAGCACCAGCGGCGCGTCGTGGTCGCGGCCCCGCAGATCCTCCGTCTCCAGCTCGATCGGGCTCAGGATCAGCCCGTCGATGACCCGCGCCCGGAAACCCTGGCTGACCAGGATCTCCCGCTCGCGACGGCCCCCGGTGTGGTCCAGCAGCACGGTGTACTCGTGCTCGGCGGCCACATCGATCACCGCGCCCGCCAGCTCCGCGAAGTACGGGTTGCCCAGCTCGGGCACGGCCAGCGCGATGATGCCCGTACGGCCCTTGCGCAGATGGCGGGCCGTCAGATTCGGCCGGTACCCCAGCTCGTCGATCGCCTGCTGGACCCGCGTCCGCATCGCCGGTGTGACATGCCGGTAGTTGTTGACCACGTTCGAAACGGTCTTGATCGAGACGCCCGCGCGTTCCGCGACGTCCTTGAGGCTGACGGTCACCGCACTCCCCTCCGGAGCCGGCCCGAGAGCCCGCCCCCTGTCCCATTTGTACAACGTTATACACGGTCCCGGATCGGTGCCGGACCGGGCTCTGTCATGACCCTGGACAGCAAGCGGAACGGCATGCTGTCATGCCAACTGCCGTTCCTTCCAACGTTGTACAGATTGCCGCGACGAGCCGCCACCCCACAGCAGCCCGGAGGATTTGTGCGTATCCGAAAAAAGCTGGCCCTCATGCTCGCCGCCGTCCTGGGAGTCGCCGGGCTCACCGCCGCCCCGGCCGCCTCGGCCGTGGACGAACCGGCCGGGGCCCACGGCCTCAAAGGCGAGTACTACACCCAGTCCGCCCCCGGCGCCTTCGACTTCGACCAGCTGAAGGCCACCGGATTCGACCCGTCCATCGACTTCGGCTCCCTGGAGGCGCGGCTCGCCGCCGCCACCGGGCAGGCCGACGACGTCAGCGTGCGGTGGACCGGGAAGGTCGTGCCGGAGACCACCGGTGCGCACACCTTCTCGATGATCGGCGACAACGGGTTCCGGCTCTGGATCGACGGCAAACCGGTCATCGACCACTGGGTCGACGACTGGGAGAAGGAACAGACCTCCCAGCCGGTCGAACTGACCGCGGGCACGGCCTACGACCTGAAGATCGAGTTCTTCGAGCACGAGGGAGGCTCCAACCTCCATCTCCGGTGGACCGAGCCGGGCGCCGCCGAGAAGCCGGTCCCGCAGTCCGCCTTCCGGCTGCCCGACGGCTTCGCGTACGACGGCGCCATCGCCGCCACCGTCCTGAAGGACGGCCGTAGCCTCAAGCTCGACTTCGCCCAGAAGCTCGCGCCCCCGCCGGCCGATGTCGCCGGCCACCTCGAAGCCGTCATCGGCGGCGCCGCGTGGCCCCTGGGCGCGGTCAAGCGCGACCGGACCGACGCACGCAGCCTCACCGTCGCACTGAAGGAGCCCGTCGTCGGCAAGAAGGGCGGCGGAGCCGCCGGTCTCGCCGATGTCCGCTACGACGGCGCGGGCGGCCTGACCGGCCAGGACGGCAAGGCGGTCGGTCCCTTCTGGTCCAGCGGCCCCAACGACTCCACGTACGAACTGCGCACCCCCTGGGCCGACGATGTCAGCGCGACCGACGCGCACCCCGAGTACCCCCGGCCGCAGCTGACCCGCGACGCCTGGCGGAACCTCAACGGCTCCTGGCAGTTCGCCGCCGCGAAGGCGGGCGACAAGCCGCCGGTCGGCACCACACTCGGCGAGAAGATCCTCGTTCCCTACCCGGTGGAGTCCCAGCTCTCCGGTCTCGAACGGCACGAGGACCGGATGTGGTACCGCCGCGCCTTCACCGTGCCCGCCGACTGGCACGTCGGCGACCGCGGCGGCGACGGCAAGCGGCTCAAGCTCAACTTCGACGCCGTCGACTGGCGGGCCGAGGTGTACGTCAACGGCACCAAGGTCACCGAACACGAGGGCGGTTACGACCGGTTCAGCGCCGACGTCACCGACGCCCTGAAGCCCGGCCGCACCCAGGAACTGATCGTCGGCGTCTACGACCCGACCGACGCCGAGGACGGCGAGAACCCGCCGGTCGGCAAGCAGCGCCTGGACCCCAGCGGCATCTGGTACACCCCGTCGTCCGGCATCTGGCAGACGGTCTGGATGGAACCGGTCGCGCCCGACCACGCGGACTCCCTCACGCTCACCCCCGACGTGCCGGGCGGGAAGCTCGCCGTCGAGGTACCCGGGCTGCGGGACGGGGTGCCCGTCACGGCCACCGCGTACGACGGCAAGCGCAAGGTCGGCACGGCCACCGGCAGCGGCTCCGCCCCGCTCAGCGTGCCCGTCCGCGACCCGCACCTGTGGTCGCCGGACGATCCGCACCTGTACCGGCTGGAGGTGACGGCCGGAAAGGACAAGGTCGGCAGCTACTTCGGCATGCGCTCCATCGCCGTCGAGACCATCGACGGAAAGCCGCGCACGGTGCTCAACGGCAAGCCCGTCTTCATGATGGCCACCCTCGACCAGGGCTTCTGGCCCGACGGCCTGCACACCGCCCCGACCGACGAGGCGCTCGCCTACGACCTCAAGGAGCACAAGAAGCTCGGCTACAACTCCGTCCGCAAGCACATCAAGGTCGAACCCGACCGGTGGTTCTTCTGGGCGGACCGGCTCGGCCTGCTCGTCTGGCAGGACATGCCGGCCATGAACACCGTCGAACCGGACGCCGCCGCCCGCGCCGAGTACGAGCGCGAGATGAAGGAGATCATCGACGAGCACCGCAACAGCCCCTCGGTGGTCATGTGGGTGACCTTCAACGAGGGCTGGGGCCAGTACGACCAGGCCCGGATCGCCGATCAGGCCAAGTCCTGGGACCCGACCCGGCTGGTGAACAACATGAGCGGCCTGAACTGCTGCGGCGCGGTGGACGGCGGCAACGGCGACATCGCCGACGCACACGGCTATCCGAGTCCGCTGCTGCCCGAGCCGGACGGTGAACGGGCCCTGGTCAGCGGCGAGTACGGCGGACTCGGGCTCGCGATACCCGGCCACGCCTGGAGCGTGCAGATGACCTACGTGGCGGTCGACCAGGCCGCGTACACCGACGATTACCTCGGGCTGCTCGACACCGTCCGGGCGCTCGCCTGCCGGGGTGGAAACGGCGCCGTCTACACCCAGATCACCGATGTGGAAGGCGAGTTGAACGGTCTGGTCACCTACGACCGCAGGATCGTCAAACCCGACGTGCGGCGGCTGAAGGCGGCGCACGACGCGCTGATCCGCGATGCCTCGGATCCGGCCTCGATGGCGTGCGCGAGCTTCTGACGCGCACCCGGCGCGCACCCGGCCGGGAGTCCTGATCCGGCCGATGTCCCCGGTCCGCCCCTCCCCGGGCGGACCGGGGACTCGCGCGTTCCCCGGGTCCGGCCCCGGCGACGGATCGTTGCCGCTCGATGAACGCCGTGTGACCCCGGGAATAGGAGCCCGAAGATCCGCCTTTCATCTGCTGTCGCCCGGGGCGGCGACCGATGCACCGGCCAGATCGAGGAGTCCCATGCCCAAGGCGTACGTCTACACCCGGCACGGCGGTCCGGACACCGAGTCCTTCGTCGAACAGCCCGCGCCGGAGCCCGGCCCCGGCCAACTGCTCATCGCCGTCCGCGCGGCCGGCGTCAACCCCGTCGACTGGAAGCTGCGCGACGGCTACCTCCGGCCGGGCGCCGCACCCACCGAGCTGCCGGCCGTGTTCGGCAACGAGGCCGCCGGGACGGTCGAGAAGACCGGCCCCGGGGTCGAGGGCTTCGCCGTCGGGGACGCCGTCTTCGGCTCGACCCTCACCGGCGGGTACGCGGAGTACACCCTGCTGCCCGCCGCCGTCACCGCGCACAAGCCGGACGCGGTCTCCTTCACCGACGCGGCCGCGCTGCCCGTCGCGGCGGCGACCGCGTACGACGCCGTACGCCAGGCCGCTCTGCCGGCCGGCGCCACCCTGCTGATCATCGGCGCGGGCGGCGGAGTCGGCGTCGCGGCCGCCCAGATCGCCCGCGCCACGGGCCTGCGGGTCATCGGCACGGCGAGCACGGGCAAGAGGGAGTTCGTCGAGTCCCTCGGCGTGACCCACGTACCCCCGGGTCCCGGTCTGGCGGAGCGGGTACGGGCCGCCGCGCCCGACGGCGTCGACGCCGTCCTCGACCTCGTCGGCGGCGCCGACCTCGAAGCCGCCGCCACGCTCCTGGCCGACCGCACGAAACTGATCAGCGCGGGCGACCGGGGCAGGGTGGTGAAACTCGGCGGTGCGGCGGTCGTACGGCTGCGCACGGCAGCCGTCCTCGACGACGTCGCACGGCTCGTCGTGAGCGGCGCGCTGAACCCGTACGTGACCCGGACGTTCCCGCTGGAGCGGGCGGCCGAGGCCCTGCGCGCGGTGGAGGAAGGGCACGCCCTCGGAAAGACCGTGATCGAGGTCGGCGCATGAGCCTGCGAGACCCGCTGCCGCTCGACACGGCGGCCCGCCCCCAGGCGGCGACCCCGCTCGGCGCCCCCACGGCGGCGCACCCGCTCGACAACCCCGCCCGCTCCGCGCTGACCGGGCCGCACGCCCACTTCGCCGAGCGGAGAGGCCGGCTGCTGCGCTACCCGACCGACGTGTCACCGTGGCTGGCCCTGCCCGACGACCCGACCGACGCGGACTGGGCCGACGCCGCCGCCCTCCTCGGACCCGGCGGATCCTTCGCGCTCGCCGGATACCGCGTTCCGCCGCCCGACGACTGGGAGATCACCTTCCGCGCCGAGGGCCTCCAGTTCGTCGACGCCGGGCTGGCCGCGAAACCGGACGAGGAGGCGGTGCGCCTCACCCCCGCCGATGTGCCGGAGATGCTCGACCTGGTCGAACGCACCCGGCCCGGACCGTTCTTCCCGCGCACGATCGAGATGGGCACGTACCTCGGCATCCGCCGCGGCGGTGCGCTGGTCGCGATGGCCGGGGAACGGATGCGCCCGCCGGGCCACACCGAGATCAGCGCCGTCTGCACCGCCCCCGAGTTCCGGGGCCAGGGGCTGGCCGCGCGGCTCGTCCTGGCCGTCGCCGACGGTATCCGCGCCCGAGGCGATACGCCGTTCCTGCACGCCGCCGCCGACAACACCAGCGCCATCAGGCTCTACGAGTCGCTGGGCTTCCGGCAGCGCCGTGTGACGTCCTTCCTGGGCGTCCGCCTTCCCGAGGCGGCGAACCGGCCCGGCGGGACCGTATAAGATATTGGCATTTTGTTGACCCCGAGCGTGTCGGTATGCTCCTGAGCTGCCCTGATCCGTGGGGATGGCCGCAGCAGCGGGTCAAGCCCGCCGGGGGACCCCGGCGTACGAGTGATCGAGGAACGGCAACACGATGACGGTGACAGACGACAGCCCGGCGTACGGCGACAGCCCGTCGTACGGCGAGAGCCCGTCGTACGAGAACGGCCAGGTGAACGAGGACGGCCAGGCGTACGGTCCCGGCATCGACCCCGAGCGCATGGCCGTCGTCCTCGGCGTGCTCGGCGAACTCGACAAGCTCGACGTCGACCACCCCGACGCCATCACGGTCCGGCGGGCCACCGCCGGTGTCTACCGGACCGTGAAGCAGCGCCGCCGCCAGGACCGCAGGGCCGCCAAGACCGCCCACGACAAGGCCGTCACCGAGGCCACCGCCACCGGCTCCGCCGAGCGCATCGACGACGAGACGCAGGGCCTGCTGCCGTCCTCCTCGGCCGCCGGGGAGATCGCGGGCATACTCCAGCGCCCCCGCTCCTGCTACATCTGCAAGAGCCGCTACGTCGAGGTCGACGCCTTCTACCACCAGCTCTGCCAGGCGTGCGCGGCCGAGAACCGCGCCCGCAGGGACGCTCGTACGGATCTCACGGGCCGGCGCGCGCTGCTCACCGGCGGCCGCGCCAAGATCGGTATGTACATCGCGCTGCGGCTGCTGCGCGACGGCGCGCACACCACCATCACCACCCGCTTCCCCGGTGACGCCATCCGCCGCTTCAAGGCGATGGAGGACAGCGACGAGTGGATCCACCGCCTCAAGATCGTCGGCATCGATCTGCGGGACCCGGCGCAGGTCGTCGCGCTCGCCGACTCCGTCGCCGCCGAGGGGCCGCTGGACATCCTGATCAACAACGCCGCGCAGACGGTACGCCGCTCCCCGGGGGCTTACAGCGAACTCCTCGCGGCCGAGAGCGCGCCCCTGCCCGCCGGTGAACTGCCCTCCTCGCAGGTCATCGGAGCCTTCGGCAGCGGCGCCCAGGCCGTCCTTCCGGCCGTCGGAGCCGAGGCGCTGAGCGCCTCGGACGTCACCGGCCTCGCCCTGCTCGGCGGTTCGGCCTCGCTCGCCAGGATCGAAGCGGGCACGGCGATCGACGCGGGCGGTCTCGTACCCGACCTGCACGACACCAACAGCTGGGTGCAGACGGTCTCCGAGGTCGACCCGGTCGAGCTGCTGGAAGTACAGCTCTGCAACTCCACCGCCCCGTTCATCCTGATCAGCCGGCTCCGCGCGGCGATGGCCGCGGCCGGGGCCGGGGCCGAGCGCGCCTACGTGGTGAACGTCTCCGCCATGGAGGGCGTCTTCGGCCGGGGCTACAAGGGCGCGGGGCATCCGCACACCAACATGGCCAAGGCCGCGCTGAACATGCTCACGCGCACCAGCGCCCAGGAGATGTTCGAGTCCGACCGCATCCTGATGACGGCCGTCGACACCGGCTGGATCACCGACGAGCGCCCCCATCCGGACAAGATGCGCCTGGCCGACGAGGGCTTCCACGCCCCGCTCGACCTGATCGACGGCGCGGCGCGCGTATACGATCCGATCGTGCGCGGTGAGAGCGGCGAGGACCTCTACGGCTGCTTCCTCAAGGACTACAAGCCCGCCAACTGGTAATCGGCCGGATGGCCGGAATATCACCCGGAGGTCGGCCCTATCGAGCGGGTCGACGCTCATCTGGTTACTCTGGTGCGCACGGACGGCCAAGCAGGGGATACACCATCCCCACGGCCGTGCGGGGACAGGGCCCCTACCACGGCCGCGGTCCCGCCCGAGTAACGGCGCCACCGCGACGGAACTGCCCTGTCCAGTGTTGCGCGACACAGAGGAGTGCGCGGTGACCCAAGATCTGACGACCCACGAACAACGACCTGCGGACCACGGCGAGCGGACCCGCAGGCCCGACAAGCTCGGCAACCTCGAAGTGTGGGCCAGGTCGGCCCCCATCAGGCTGGCCGGCTACGAAGACGACCTGGCGGAGCCGCACATCCTGCCCGGTATCGACTGAACGGCACCGACCGACCGGTGCCGTTCGGGACGTCCCGTACCCCTGCTGTCCTGGGGGTGCGGGACGCTTTCGTGCCGGACGCTTTCGTGCCGGACGCTTTCGTGCGGGACGTTTTCGTGCCGGACGCTTCCGTGCCGGACACGGCTTCATGGCGTGCCGCCCCGGCCGGGCGCGGGACACCGGCGGCGTAGTGCGCGCGGACGGGGAGGCGCGGCGCCGGGCGGGGGCCGGGCCGGCCGGGTCGTGCCGCCCCGGTCGGCCGCGCCCCGGTCGGCGCGCTCCCGCTGACCAGCGCGGACACCGCACACCTCCACGCGGCTCGACCGCGTTCACGGCGCCCGCCGAGCCCCTGCCGTCGCCGGACCGCGCCCGGGTCCCCGGTCCGCCGTCCCCGGTCCCGCTTGCGGGGCCCGGGGGGATCCGGCAGATATGGGGGGACATCTCTGGAATGAAGAGGCGGGAGATTCTGGTGCGCTCACCCAACCGTCGTCGGCTTGCCGCGCTGGCCGCACTGTCCGTGGGCATTCTGATCACGGCCGGCTGCGGCGGGGACGGCGCGGGCGAGGACGCCGTGCGCGCCAAGGAACTCTTCCTCCAGCGGGCCGCCGACCCTGGCCCCGACCCGTTCACCCCCTCGACGGCCAAAGCCCCGCCGGCCGACCGGACTTCGCCGCCGGGAGCGCGGGCCGGCTCCCCCGCCGGGCAGCGGGCACGTGCCCTCCCGGGGTCGACGCCGGGGCTCTACGGCGGCGCCCGGTCCCTCTCCAGCTGCGATGGGGAACGCCAGGTCCGCTTCCTCACGGAGGACCGGACGAAGGCCCGGGCCTTCGCCCAGGGCGCGGGCATCAGCCAGGTCTCCGTCCCCGGCTTCCTGCGCGGGCTCACCCCCGTGTTCCTGCGGGCCGACACCCGGGTGACCAACTACGGCTATCGCGGCGGGAACGCCACCGCCTTCCAGTCGGTGCTCCAGGCCGGCACCGCCGTCATGGTGGACGGGCGCGGGTTGCCCAGACTGCGCTGCGCCGGCGGCAGCCCGCTGCGTCCGCCGGTCGCCGCCCAGGGCTCCGTGACGCACCGGGGGAAGCCGTGGGCCGGCTACCGGCCGGAGCGGGTGGTCGTCATCACCCGCACCACCGACTCCGTCAACAGTCTGATCATCTCCGACGCGGCCGACGGCACCTGGATCGAGCGCAACATCGGTACCGATGGCGACGAGGACGCGAATCCCGAGATCCTCCCGGCGTACGGCCCGGACGCCGACGTCACCGATGCGAACGTCGTGAAGCCGCCCGACGCCGCCTCCCGTACGTCCCCGGCGGGCCAGGAGCCCGCCGCCCCGGGGGAGCGGAGCGGTCCGGGCGATCCGGGCGGTTCCGTCCCGGGGGCGGACGCCGCACCGGCCGCCGACTGCCCGCCCCCGAGCGCCCAGGCGCCGGGATGCCCCGCGCCGGCGGGGGCCGGTGATACGGCCGGTGCCGCCTTCCAGCCCGACGGCGGGTCCGGTATCCAGCCCGACGCCCAGGAGGGAACAGCGGCCGACGAGCCCGTAACCGGTCCGGATCCGGCCGACGACGGGTCAGGACCCCTCCCCGACGGGGTACTCGAAGGACCGGCCCCCGCGATCTCCGACCAGGAGGGGGCAGTCGGCGACGAACCGGCCGGGTCCGACGCGCTTCAGGGCTGACCATGGCGCTCTCCGGGGGCGGAGCGCTCTCACGACCCGCGCGAACGGGACATGGACCACGTCGCGGCCTGCGCCTACCCGGGGGCCGGTCCGACTGAGCGGGGTGATGCGGCTGGTCCCGTGCGGCTGGTCCCGTGCGGCCGGTCCGGTGCGGCCGGTCCGGTGCGGCCGGTCCGGTGCGGCCGGTCCGGGTCGCGGTGGCAGCGGCGAGAGGGTCCGGCGCGAGTTCCTGTCCGGGAACGACCGTCACACTGAGCGGCATCCGTCGTTAAGGCACGTGAAGTGATCGTATGTGAACGTAGCTGACCGCAGACGATTGGAACCTCTTGACCACCGAGCTGCTGGCACCTCTCGATCTGGCTTTCTGGCACCTCGAATCCGCGGACCATCCCATGCACCTCGGCGCGCTCGCGGTCTTCTCCTCGGCACCCGGCTCGACGGACGCCCGGGGCGTGCTGGACCTGCTCGCCACGCGCGCCGCCGCCGTCCCCCGGCTGCGGATGCGGGTACGGGACGTCCTGCTGCCCGTGGGCGGCGCCGCCTGGATGGCCGACAAGGGCTTCGACGTACGCCGGCACGTGAGGTGGCTGCCGCTGGCCGAGGGCGACTTCGCCGCCGCGGCGGCGCGCCTCGCCGGAGAGCTGATGGAACGCCCGCTGGAACGCGGTATCCCGCCCTGGGAGATGTACGTGCTCACGCAGCCCGGCGCGGCCGGGGACGGGCCGGGGGAGGCCGGGCACCCGGCCGGCGGTGACGGGCCGGGCGGGGCAGGTGACGGCGGCCGGCCGTTCGCCGTCCTCGTCAAGCTGCACCACGCGCTCGCCGACGGGATGCGTGCCGTCTCCATCGGCGCGGGCATCTTCGACCAGATCGCCGACGCGCGCGCGGCCGGGGTCCGGCGGGTGCGCCCCGTCCCGCCCCGGTCCTGGCTGCCGGGCCCCTGGCAGGCCGCCGGGCTCACCAGGGACCGGCTCGGCGAGCTGGGCCGGGCGGTCGGCATCGGCGCCTCGGTCGTACGGGCCAGCCGGCTCGACCCGCGCGGCACCCCCGCCCTCACCGCCGGATCCAGCGGCACCCGGCGGTTCGCGACCGCCCTGCTCGATCTGGCGGACGTCCAGCGGATCCGCCGTGCCGCGGGCGGCACGGCCAACGATGTCCTCCTCGCGACCGTGGCCGGTGCGCTGCGGCGCTGGATGCTCGAACGCGGCGAGCCGCTGCCCCTCGCCCCGCCACGCGCCCTGGTGCCGGTCTCCCGGCGCCGTCCCGGCCGGTCTCCCGGCGCGGCGAACGATTTCTCCGCGTACCTCCTCGGCCTGCCGGTCGCCGAGGCCGAACCGGGCGCCCGGCTCACCGCCGTCCGGCGCGGCATGGACCGCAACAAGTCCGAGGGACCGGCGCGCGGAGCGGGCGCGGTCGCCCTGCTCGCGGCCCAGCTGCCGCCGCTCGCCCACCGGCTCGGGGCGCCGCTGGCCGGCGGTGCGGCGAGGATTCTCTTCGACATCCTGGTGACCAGCGTGCCGCTGCCGCGCTCCACGCTCTCGCTCGGCGGCTGCCCGCTGCGCGAGGTCTACCCGATGGCGCCGCTGGCACGCGGACAGTCCCTGGCCGTGGCGCTGTCCACGTACGGTGGACGGGTGCAGGTGGGTCTGGTCGCCGACGGCAAGGCGGTGCCGGACCTCGGCCGGCTGGCGGCTGCCATGACCGACGAGCTGGCGGAGTTGCTCCGTGTCTCCCGATCGACGTGCGAGCCCGCCGCGCCCTGCGAGGCCGGAGAGACCAGCGAGACCCAGGAGCCCGGAGAGACCCAGGAGCCCGGAGAGACCCGAGAGATCGGACAGCTCCTCCCCGAATAACCGGATATTGCTGCCACAGAGGTGTTGACGCCACCCAGTCATCCGATGAATATTCGTCGTGACCGGCGACGACGTGGTCGGTGACAGGATTTGGCAGCAGGACTTTGGGGAGGCGGCGGCGGTATGCGCCACACCACGCTCGGACGCGGTCCGGTCAGCGTGACCGAACTGTCCTTCGGGGCGGCCGGGATCGGAAATCTCTACACCCCGGTCGAACCCGACCGGGCCACGGCCGCGGTCGACGCCGCCTGGGACGCGGGCATCCGCTACTTCGACACCGCACCCCACTACGGCCTCGGGCTCTCCGAGCGGCGCCTCGGGGAAGCCCTGCGCACCAGGCCGCGCGGGGAGTTCACGGTGTCCACCAAGGTGGGCCGGCTGCTCGAACCCGTCCCCGGAGCGGGCGCCGGGACGACCGGCGACGACCTCGCCACCGGATTCGCCGTACCGGCCACCCACCGCCGCGTCTGGGACTTCAGCGCCGACGGCGTGCGCCGCTCCCTCGACGACAGTCTCGGGCGGCTCGGTCTCGACCGGATCGACGTCGTCTATCTGCACGATCCGGACGACCACGCGGACGAAGCCTTCCAGCAGGCCTATCCGGCCCTGGAGAAGCTGCGCGCCGAAGGGGTCGTGGGCGCGATCGGCGCCGGGATGAACCAGACCGCGATGCTCACCCGCTTCCTCCGCGACACCGACGTCGATGTCGTCCTGTGCGCGGGCCGCTTCACCCTCCTCGACCGGTCGGCACTCACCGAGCTGCTGCCCGAGGCCGCCGCGCGCGGCAGGAGCGTCGTCGTCGGCGGGGTCTTCAACTCCGGTCTGCTCGCCGACCCGCGCCCCGGCGCGACCTACGACTACACCGCCGCCCCGCCCGCCCTGCTCGACCGGGCCCTGCGCATGGACGCCGTCACCCGGCGGCACGGCGTCCCGCTGCGCGCCGCGGCCCTGCACTACCCCCTGCGCCATCCGGCCGTCGCCGGGGTCCTGGTCGGCACCCGCTCCGCAGCGGAGGTACGCGACGCTGCCGAGCTGGCCGCCCGTACGGTCCCCGAGGACCTCTGGGCCGAGCTGCGCGCCGAAGGACTGCTGACCGAGGACGGACTGTCATGAGAGTCGCCCTGCACACCAAGGTCCGCGCCGACCGTGTCGAGGAGTACGAGGCCGCGCACCGCGAGGTGCCCGCCGAACTCACCGCCGCGATCCGCGCCGCCGGCGCCTCCTCCTGGACGATCTGGCGCAGCGGCACCGATCTGTTCCACCTGCTGGAGTGCGAGGACTACGCACGCCTGCTGGCGGCACTGGACCAGCTCCCGGTCAACATCGCCTGGCAGGCCCGGATGGCCGAGCTGCTCGATGTCGTCCACGACTACTCCGAGGGCGGCGCCGGCGCCGGACTGCCCGCCGTCTGGGAGCTGTGACACCGGATGCCACCGCCGAGCGCACCGCCGGCCGTCGTCGACGCCCACCACCACATCTGGGACCTGTCCGTACGCGACCAGGACTGGATCACCGGCCCCGCCATGGCCCCTCTCCGCCGTGACTTCACCCTCGGCGACCTTGAGCCCGAGGCGCGCGCCGCCGGGGTCGCGGCCACCGTTCTCGTACAGACCGTCGGGGTCGCCGAGGAGACCCCCGAATTCCTCGCCGAGGCCGCCGGCAGCGACCTGGTCGCGGGCGTCGTCGGCTGGACCGACCTCACCGCGCCCGGAATCGCGGACACCCTCGCGGCGCTGCGCGCCCTGCCGGGCGGGGAGAAGCTGGTGGGCATCCGCCACCAGGTCCAGGGCGAGCCCGACCCGGAGTGGCTGCTGCGCCCCGAGGTACGGCGCGGCCTCGCCGCCGTCGCCGCCGCCGGTCTCGCGTACGACCTGGTGGTCCTCCCGCTCCAGCTGCCCGCCGCGGCCAGGGTGGCGCGACTGCTGCCGGAGCTGACGTTCGTCCTGGACCACCTGGGAAAACCACCGATAGCCGCCGGCGGGATGGAGCCCTGGGCCTGGCACGTACGGGCCCTGGCCGCCCGGCCCAACACCGTCTGCAAGCTCTCCGGGATGGTCACCGAGGCCGCCTGGGACTCCTGGACGGCCAACGGGCTGCGCCCGTACGCCGACACCGTGCTCGACGCCTTCGGTCCCGACCGGCTGATGTTCGGCTCCGACTGGCCGGTGTGCCGGCTGGCCGCCACGTACGGAGAAGTCCTCGACGCGGCCCGCACGGTGACCGACGCACTGAGCCAGGCCGAGCGCGCGGCGGTCTTCGCGGGCACCGCCCGGCGCGTCTACGCCCTCTGAACCAGGTCCTCCTGACCGTTTCCCGGCCGGAGCGCCCGGCGCACCGGCTCGGGAAACGGGTCCATGCCCAGCAGGGCGGCGACCGAGCCGGTGGCCAGCGCGTGCCAGGTGGCGGCCCGGCGCAGCATCGCGTGATCACCGCCCGACAGCAGCACGGCCCCGGCCTCGGCGCCCGCGTCCCGGGCGCGGGCGGCCAGTTCGACGCTGCCGCGCGGATCCGTGATCCGGTCGCGGTCGCCGTGCAGCAGCACCGCCCTGCGGCCCGCGAGCTGCCCCACCGGGTCGCCCGGCGGGCACCAGGAGGCCAGCCCCACCACGCCGGTGACCAGGTCGTGACCGGCGGCGGCCAGGGCGGCGCGGCCGCCCATCGAGTGGCCCACGAGGACCACCGGCACCGGTCCGATCAGCTGCGTGAGCTCGTCGAGCGCCCGGCGCGCGTCGCGGGCCGCGTCGGCACGGCCGCCGTTCCACCCCCGGTGCCGGTAGCGCACCCGCCCCACCACCACCTCATGGCCCTCCGTGGCCCGGAGCACCGCCCGGGTGAACGGCCGCATCCGCGCGCCCGGAAGATTCAGCCGGGTCGGCGGCTGCTCGCTCTCCGAGCGTCCGCCGTGCAGCAGCAGGACGGCGGCGCGGGGCCGCGCGGCCGTCCTGTCGAGGACCAGGGCGGGCTGGACGGCGGTTCGGCTGTCGCGTACGGACACGTGGGGTCTTCCTTCCGGCGGGTGCGGCACAGGGCGGGGCACGGGAGCGCCGCACCTCCACGGATGATTCGTAGCCGGGGCGGTCCCGGATGCCCCGCCCGGCGTCCCGGCTCCCACCGGCTTCGCCAGGCGGCCGTCCGGGGCCTGCGGCACGCTGGACGCATGCCCGAAGTACCCGAAGTCGAAGCGCTACGAGAGTTTCTCGGCGGACAGCTGGTGGGCAAGGAGATCGTCCGGGTCCTGCCCCTGACGATCAATGCCCTCAAGACCTATGATCCGCCGCTCTCCGCCCTGGAGGGCGCCACGGTCACCGCTGTCGCCCGGCGCGGCAAGTATCTCGACATCGTCGCCGGCGACGCCGGACTGCATCTCGCCGTCCATCTCGCCCGCGCGGGCTGGCTCCGCTGGAAGGACTCGTTCCCGGCGGATCCCCCGCGCCCGGGCAAGGGGCCGCTCGCCCTGCGGGTGGTGCTCGCCGGGGGCGACGGATTCGACCTGACGGAGGCGGGCACCACCAAACGGCTCGCCGTCCATCTCGTACGGGACCCGGCGCAGGTCCCCGGCATCGCGCGGCTGGGCCCCGATCCGCTGGACGAGTCCTTCGACCGCGCCGCGTTCGGCCGGCTGCTCGCCGGGGAACGGCGGCAGATCAAGGGCGCCCTGCGCGACCAGAGCCTCATCGCGGGGATCGGCAACGCCTACAGCGACGAGATCCTGCACGCCGCGAAGATGTCACCGTTCAAGCCCGTGAAGAACCTCACCGAGGAAGAGATCACGGTCCTGTACGACGCGATGATCAGCACCCTGCGCGAGGCCGTCGAACGCTCGCGCGGGGTGGCGGCGGGCCGGCTCAAGGCGGAGAAGAAGAGCGGACTGCGGGTGCACGGCCGTACCGGTGAGGCATGTCCGGTCTGCGGCGACACCATCCAGGAGGTCTCCTTCAGCGACTCCTCGCTCCAGTACTGCCCGACCTGCCAGACGGGCGGGAAACCACTCGCCGACCGCCGGCTGTCCCGGCTGCTGAAATAGGCCGGCCCGGGCCGGCGGCGTCCGCCCCGGGGCCCGCGGCCCCGAGCAGGATCTACACTCCGGCGTCATGCTGCGCGTACTGGCCGTGGACGACGAAGAACCGGCCCTCGAAGAGCTTCTCTACCTGCTCCGCGCCGACCCCCGGGTCGGCGGCGCCGAGGGCGCCACCGGCGCGACCGACGCGCTGCGCCGGATCGGCGCCGCGCTCGACGCGGGCCCCGACGACCCGGCCGCCGTCGATGTGGTCTTCCTCGACATCCACATGGCGGGGCTGACCGGGCTCGACGTCGCCCGGCTGCTCGCCGGCTTCGCCGAACCCCCGCTGATCGTCTTCGTCACCGCCCACGAGGGCTTCGCCGTCCAGGCGTTCGATCTGAAGGCCGTCGACTACGTCCTCAAACCGGTCCGCAGGGAGCGGCTCGCCGAAGCCGTCCGCCGGGTCGCCGAACTGGTGGGGGAGCGGGCACCGGTGCTCGATGTCGCCACCGACCAGATACCCGTCGAGCTGGGCGGGGTGACCCGCTTCGTCTCCGTCGACGACATCGCCTACGCCGAGGCCCAGGGCGATTACGCGAGGCTGCACACCGGTTCCGGCAGCCATCTGGTGCGGATCCCGCTCACCACCCTGGAGGAGCGCTGGCGGGCGCGCGGTTTCGTCCGGATCCACCGCCGCCACCTCGTCGCGCTGGGACGGATCGACGAACTGCGCCTGGACGCCGGCGCGATGAGTGTCCGGGTCGGTGACGCGGAACTGGCCGTCAGCCGGCGGCACGCCCGCGCCCTGCGGGATCTGCTGATGCGCGGGGCCGGGCGCTGACCAGGCGCCTGCCGGGGCGCTCGGCGGGCTGCGTACACTCCGGGCCGAGCACCGGTGCGGCCGAGGACGAGGAGACACGATGACGGGGGAGTCCACGTCCCGCCGGCCCGCGCCCCGGCGCGAGGTCGTCACCGGTGAGCCCCGGCGGGTGCGTCCGCTGCCCCGCTACCGCGCCCAGGCCGAGATCGACGAACAGACCGCCCTCGGCGACGCGTACGTCCGGTCCCTGATGCGCGGTCAACTGCGCGCCGGGCTGACCGCGTTCGCTGTCCTCGCGCTCGTCGCCGGCACCCTGCCGCTCGCCTTCGCCACCCTGCACGACGCGACGGCGGTCTGGATCGTGCTCGGCTTCGCCGCGTACCCGCTGCTGACCCTCCTCGCCTGGTGGTACGTACGGCGCGCGGAGGCCAACGAACGCGACTTCGCCCGGCTCGTGAGAGACCGGCCCGTGCCATGAGCGAGAGCTACCCGGTGGCGGCCGTCGCCATGGTCGTCCTCGCCACCGTCCTCCTCGGCGGCTTCGGCCTGCGGATATCCCGTACCACCTCCGACTTCTACGTCGCCTCCCGCACGGTCAGGCCCGCGCTCAACGCCGCCGCGATCAGCGGCGAATACCTCTCCGCCGCCTCCTTCCTCGGCATCGCGGGCCTGGTGCTGCTGCACGGACCCGACATGCTCTGGTACCCGGTCGGCTACACCGCCGGCTATGTGGTGCTGCTCGTCTTCGTGGCCGCGCCGCTGCGCCGCTCGGGGGCGTACACCCTTCCCGACTTCGCCGAGGGCCGGCTCGAATCCCGTCCGGTGCGCCGGCTCGTGAGCGTCTTCGTCGTCGGTGCGGGCTGGCTCTATCTGGTACCCCAACTCCAGGGCGCCGGACTGACGTTGAAGATCCTCACCGGGGCGCCCGACTGGTTCGGCGGGGTGCTCGTCGCGCTGGTCGTGGTCGTGGCGGTCGCGGCGGGCGGCATGCGCAGCGTGACCTTCGTCCAGGCGTTCCAGTACTGGCTCAAGCTCACCGCGCTGCTCGTTCCCGTGCTGTTCGTGCTGTTCGCCTGGCAGGGCGACGGCCGGCCGCATCTCGACCTGCACCACGATCCGGTGTCCGCCGCCGTCGGCCGCGGCGGCCACCCCCTCTACTCGACATACGGGCTGATCGTGGCGACCTTCCTCGGGACGATGGGCCTGCCCCATGTCGTCGTCCGCTTCTACACCAGCCCCCACGGCCGGGCCGCCCGCCGCACCACCGTCGTCGTGCTGGCCCTGATCGGCGCGTTCTACCTGCTGCCGCCGGTCTACGGCGTGCTGGCCAGGCTGTACGTCCCCGAGCTCCAGTACGGCACCGACGCGGACGCGGCCGTACTGCTGCTGCCGGTACGGGCGATCGGCGGACTCGGCGGGGATCTCCTCGGAGCGCTGGTCGTGGCCGGGGCCTTCGGGGCGTTCCTGTCCACCGCCTCCGGGCTCACCATGGCCGTCGCCGGGGTCCTCACCCAGGACGTCCTCCCGTCCCGGGGCGTACGGCATTTCCGGCTGGCCACCCCGCTCGCCATCGCCGTACCGCTCGGCGGCTCCCTGCTGGTCAGCGGGATCCCGGTGGCGGACTCCGTCGGCATGGCCTTCGCGGTCTCCGCCTCCTCCTTCTGCCCGCTGCTGGTCCTGGGCATCTGGTGGCGCCGGCTCACGCCGCCCGGCGCGGTCGCCGGGCTGCTGCTCGGCGGCGGCCTCGCGTTCGCCGCCACCCTGGTCACGGTGAGCGGCGCCGTACGCTCCGGCTGGCCGCACGCCCTGCTCGCCTGGCCCGCCGTCTGGACCGTCCCCGTCGGCTTCCTGGCGATGATCCTGGTGTCGCTGGCCACACGCGGCCGGATACCGCCCGGCACCAACGCCGCCATGACGCGCTTCCATCTGCCGGAGGCCCTGACCCCGCGCACCCGCGGCGGCCCGGGAGGGGGTGCGCGATGAGCGCCGCCGCCCTCGCCGCACTGATCGTGCTCGGCCCGCTGCTCCTCGCGGGCGGCTTCGTCCTCGGCCGCCGCACCGCGCGCCCCGAGCGCACCAGCGATGTCGGCACGCCCGTGGAGCACGCCACCTTCGAGACCCTGCACACCGCGTCCCTCGCCGCACCTCCCCTGCGGGCCGGCCTCACCGAGGAGAGCGCGCGCAAGGCGGCCCACCGGCTGCGCTCGCTCCTGGGCACCGACGCGCTCTGTCTCACCGACCGGGAGAGGGTCCTCGCCTGGGACGGGCGGGGCGACCACCACGGCCGGCACGTGATGGGCCACGTCCAGGGGCTGCTCGGCAGTGGGCGCCGGACGGCCTTCGCCGCGGGCTGCGGCGACCTGGACTGCCCGCTGCGCTGGGGCGTGGCGGCCCCGCTGACCGTCGACCACCGGGTGCTCGGCACCCTCGTCGCCTACGCCCCCCGCGAGTCGGCGGTGCTCGCCAGGGCGGCCGGGGAGGTCGCCCGCTGGGTCTCCGTCCAGTTGGAACTGGCCGAGCTGGACCACTCCCGCACCCGGCTGATCGAGGCCGAGATCAAGGCGCTGCGAGCCCAGATCTCGCCGCACTTCATCTTCAACTCCCTCGCCGCCATCGCCTCGTTCGTCCGCACCGACCCGGCGCGCGCCCGCGAACTGCTGCTGGAATTCGCTGACTTCACCCGCTACTCGTTCCGCAAACACGGCGACTTCACCACCCTGGCCGAGGAGCTGCACTCCATCGACCAGTATCTGGCGCTCGTACGGGCCCGCTTCGGCGAGCGGCTCTCGGTCACCCTGCAGGTCGCGCCCGAGGTCCTGCCGGTGGCACTGCCCTTCCTCTGTCTGCAGCCGCTGGTCGAGAACGCCGTCAAGCACGGCCTCGAAGGGGCCGTCACCACCAGCCGCATCACCATCAGCGCGCTGGACGCCGGTTCCGAGGCCGAGGTGGTGATCGAGGACGACGGCGTGGGGATGCGGCCGGAGCGGCTGCGGCAGATCCTGCGCGGCGAGGGCGGACCGTCCACCGGGATCGGACTGCTCAATGTGGACGAACGGCTGCGCCAGGTCTACGGGGACGCGTACGGCCTGGTCATCGAGACGGGGATCGGCGCCGGTACGAAGATCACGGTACGGATCCCCAAGTACCGCGCGGGTGTGCACGGCACCTGAGGGACGCACCCTGAGGGGGGTTCCGCGCGGTGATCCACGCGCACCGGAGCGGGCGGCCGGGGTGCGCGGCTGGTTCAGAACAGATGAATCGCCAGGTGCCCGAGCGGCAGTCCCAGCTGCCAGGCCGGGGTCCACACGTGCGGCCCCTCCTCCTCGGCCACCGTGACCGGAGCGTCGCACACCGGGCCGAGGGCGTCGAGGTCGGCCGCCAGCAGCTCCGTCTCCTCCAGCCAGCGCCAGGCCGCGCTCGCCAGCGCCAGGTCCGGATCACGGTCTCCCGGTCCCGATTCGAACGCGGCGACCTCCAGCCGGTCGAGCCGGCCGCACACCCAGTCGCGCCAGCCGGTGCCGTACGCGGTGAGCGAGCGCCACTCCTCCATGCGGGCCAGCGCGCGCGGGCCGTCCGCCGAGCCGTCGGAGAGATAGATGGTCAGGGCCAGCGCGTCCCGGCCCGCCTTGTATTCGAGCGTCGTCGGCGGCATCAGATCGCCGGTGCGCAGCAGCTCGTCGGCGATGTACTCGGCGTACAGCCAAGCCATCGGCACCAGCAGGCCGCCACGACCGCCCCCTTCCGCGTATTTCGGACACATCGCGTTCCGCCTTCCTTCCTTTCCCCGAAGTCTGCTTCAGGGAGCATTGAACCGGCGGAGGCCGCCCCGCGTGGCCAGAAGAGCAGGATCGGGTGGCGGAGAGACGAGGATTGTGACGGGTGTGACCGACGGTGACGCGACCCGGGGCGGAGCGGCCGATTCCGGCCGTGGCCGAGGGGGCGGGCGGTCTTCGCGGACCGCTACGACGCGCCCTCGCCGGGCAGGGCCGTCGCCGTGCCGCCGCCGGGGCTCCCCGGCGGCGGCGAGCCGCTGTAGCCGGGCAGGGAGCGGCCCAGCGCCCGCAGGGCGTAGTACGAACGCGACTTGACCGTGCCGGGCGGGATGCCGAGCAGCCGCGCGGTCTCGTCCACGCTCCGTCCCCGGAAGTAGATCTGCGCCAGAACCGCGCGGTGCTCCCGGCTCAGTGCCCGCACCGCCGCCCGTACGTCCAGCGCCGCGACCGTGTTCTCCGTACGGTCCTCCGGGTCGGGGGTGGCGGCGAGGGCCACGTCACTGACCTCCCGGGGGCGCGAGAGCCGGGCCCTGCGGGCGTCGATGGCCAGCCGGCGGCTGACGGTGAACAGCCAGGGGCGCATGGAGTCGAAGGGCGCCTCGAACGCCTCCGGATGCTGCCAGGCCCGTACCAGCGTCTCCTGCAGCAGATCCTCGGCGCCCTGGCGGTCGCCGTAGGTCAGCCCCAGCAGGAAGTTCAGCAGCGCGGGGCCGTGGTCGCGCTGAAGCACCGTCAGTGTCCGCTCGTCGGCTCTGCGCGGTCCCGTCCGCGGGGCCGCCTGTCGCGCCGGGGCCATGGCCGTGGTCATCGTGAACACCCTTCCCGCCGGGAACGCCGCCGCGCGGTGATCGCTGCCGCTGGCCGTATCCGAACGCATGGCGGCGCGCCGCGACAGGCGGTGCGCCGAGCTCTGCGACGAGCGGTCGCTCACTGCGGCGAGTGGTGCGGTGAACGGTCGGACGGAGGGGGTGGTGCGTCGCGGTCTCCCCGCTGGCCTGACTCCCTGACGTCTATTTATATGACTATATGAATCCATTGCGACGGCGGGCGTTGTCCGCCACGGTCCTTCTCCTCGCCACCGCCGCCGCCTGCGCCCCCGGGCCCCCGAAGTCCTCCGCCGACGTCCCCGGCCCGCCTCACCCGGGTGCCGCCTCCCCTGCCGGAGCGGGCGGCGCGGTCTCCCGGCGCGGCTTCACCCTCGTCGCTTCGGGTGACGTCCTGCCGCACGACTCCGTCATCAGCCGGGCGGCCGACGACGCGGGCGGCGAAGGCTACGACTTCCGTCCGATGCTGGCCGGGGTGAAGCCGGTCGTCTCCGGCGCCGACCTGGCGATCTGTCACATGGAGACCGTGTACGGCGAGGAGGGCGGCCCCTACACCGGCTATCCGGCCTTCACGTCCCCGCCCGAGATCGCCCGGGCGCTGCGTGACACCGGCTACGACTCCTGCTCCACCGCCTCGAACCACACCCTGGACGACGGGACGGCCGGCGTACGCAGGACCCTCGGCGCCCTCGACCGGGCGGGCGTCCGGCATACGGGATCGGCCCGCTCGGCCGCCGAGGCCGCGCGCCCCGCCCTGCTGAGGGCGGGCGGCGCCAGGGTCGCCCAGCTGGCCTACACGTACGACACCAACGGCTATCCGCTCCCCGACGGACAGCCCTGGGCGGTCGGCCTCCTCGACGAACGGAAGATCGTCGCGGACGCCCGCGCTGCCCGTAAGGCCGGGGCCGACGTGGTCGTGGTGAGCCTCCACTGGGGTACGGAGTGGGAGACCGCCCCCGACGAGAAGCAGCTGAGCCTCGGCAGGAAACTCACCGCGTCGCGGACGAACGGCCGCCCCGACATCGATCTCATCCTCGGTACGCACGCGCACGTTCCGCAGGCGTACGAGAAGGTCAACGGCACCTGGATCATCTACGGGATGGGCGACCAGATCGCCGGCACGATGGTCAACGACTCGGGTGAGCACGACCCGCGCGGCAATCAGGGGTCGATCGGCCGCTTCACCTTCGCACCGCCCGCCGCCGCCGGGGAGCGCTGGCCGGTGAAGAAGGCGGAGTTCATCCCGCAGCTGATGGACACGGAGGCGGGACGCGTGATCAATCTTCCGGAGGCCGTACGCCGGGAGCCCGACCGGGACGACTACCAGGAGGCCCGGTCGGCGATCAGCGCGGCGGTCCTGGGCCGTGGGGCCGCCGGTGACGGCCTCACGATGGGCCGCTGAAGCGCGCCGCCGTCACCCGGACGCGCCGCCGTCACCCCGACGCGCCGCCGTCGCGATCGCGCCGCCGTCCCATACACGCGCCGCTGCTACGGAACGACCGTCACCGGCCAGCGGCCCGACTTGACCAGCTGTACCGCCACCGAGCCGACGAGCTGATGCCCCATCGACTCCGAGGCGCCGACCACCACCGCGTCCGCCGTCAGTTCGTCGGCCGCGGTGACCAGTCCGCTGTAGGGATCGCCGTGGAAGGTGTGGAACTCCCAGCGGACGTCCCAGATGCCCTTCACCTGCTCCGTGGCGGTACGGATCCCGGCCACCAGGTCGTCGGCGATCTCCTGCGTCGTGCTCGCGATCAGAGCGCCGAGACCGGCGCCCCCCGCCAGGACGGGCTGCACGTAGACGATCGCCAGCAGCGCGTGCTGCCGCCTGGCCAGACCGCCGGCGTACGCGGCCGCGCGCAGCGAGGACGGTGAGCCGTCCACGCCCACGACTATGACCTTGGGGCCGTCGGTACCGCGTTCGAATTGCGTTGGCTGGTGCTCCGTCACGGCAGGCAGGTTATCCGTACCCGCCGACACCCCGGCCGACGGGTACGGCGCTCCCCCCACTCCCGCTGACGGCGACACCGTGGGGCCGGTGGCCGTGACTCAGCCCTTCGGGTGCTTTCCCCCGGACAAAGGGTGTTGCTCAGCGGCCAGGACTGTCCGCCATGCGAGTCATTAGTAATGAAAAAAGATGAAATGATTCCGGGGCGCCGGGCGGTGCTGCGGATCGCCGCCTGCCTCGGCGCGGCGGTCACCACCCGGCTGCTGACCGCCGAACCGGCCGGGACACCCGGGCACGCCGCGCTCGCGTCCCCGGCAGCCGACGGGGGGGCCGCCGCGGCCGGGGCGGCCGGACCGGGGGTCGTGGAGACCCGGTCGAGCGCCCTCCGCACCCCCGCCGCGTACCGGCTCCAGCCCCTCACGGAGGGTGCCCCGCCCGGCTACCGCAGGGCCGCGCCCCCGGTCCGCGAGAAGCCCTTCCTCGAACTGCCCGACCTGGGCCACTCCATGGTGCTCACCTTCGACGACGGTCCCGACCCCCGCTACACCCCGCAGATCCTGCGCACGCTGCGCGAGCACGACGTACGGGCCATGTTCTTCGTGTGCGGCGAGATGGCCGGCTACAACCAGGACCTGGTCAGGGAGATGGCCGGGGACGGCCACATCATCGGCAACCACACCTGGTCGCATCCGCTGATGACGAAGCTCACGCCGTCCGCGATCCGCTCGGAGATCGAGCGGACCAGCGAGATGATCGTCAAAACCACGGGCGCCCCGCCGCTCTGGTTCCGCGCGCCCTACGGCGCCTGGAACAAGCACACCTTCGAGATCGGCGCCGAGTTCGGCATGGAACCGGTCGCCTGGACCGTCGACACCCTCGACTGGGCCACGCCGGGCACCGACAAGGTCGTCCGCGCGGTGCTGGACGGGGCGGGGCCGGGGGTGATCGTCCTGCAGCACGACGCGGGCGGCAACCGCTCGCAGAGTGTGGCGGCGCTGCGGCGCTATCTGCCCACGCTCCTGAGCGACGGCTACCGGATCGCCGTGCCGTACCGGTGAGACGCGCCGGCGGGTGAGCCTCCTACCGGCCGATAGGAGCACCGGCCGGTAGGAGGCACCGGCCGGTAGGAGGCACCGGCCGGTGAGCCGGCCCCGTACAGCAGTCGCCCGGTACGGCAGTCGTCCGGCTGGTCAGTGGGTCCTGACCAGCCGGGCGAAGACGACCACGTTCCCGTCGTAGCCGCCCGCCTTCGAATAGCCGCCGCCGCAGGTGATCACCCGCAGCTCCGCGTGGCCGGTGTCGCCGTACACCCGGGCCCCGGGGAAGTCCTTCTTGGAGAAGACCTCGACCCCGTAGATCTCGAACACGGCGACCCGGCCGTCGTACCGGGCCACCTCGATGTGCTGGCCCTTCTCCAGGGAACCGAGCCCGTAGAAGACGGCGGGCCCCGCCTGGTTGTCGACATGGCCGACCACCACCGAGGTGCCCCGCTGGCCGGGCGCGACGCCGTTCTGGTACCAGCCGGCCAGATTGGGATCCTGCGGCGGCGGCGCCGCGATCCAGCCGTCCTTGTCCAGCCCCACGTCCACGACCGGCGCGTCGACCTTGATCGCGGGGATCCGCACCCGGGACATCGGCGCGTACGGCAGCGGCTTCACGAGGGGGACGGCGGTGGCCAGGGCCGCCGGGTCCGGCCGGCTGACCAGCGCGGCGGCCGAAGCCGGCTGCGGCGGTCCCAGGGGTACGTCCACGCCGTTCCGCATCAGGGCGAGCCCCGAGAGCATGACGAGAGCCAGAACGCCCCAGGGCGAGCGCTTCCTCGACTCCGGGTCGCCGTGGTCCTGGCCCATAGTCATCCCTTCGTCGGCGCCTGCTCGCACGCTAAGCGGGCCGCGCCACGGCGGCGATCACTGGCGGGCGAACGGGTGGCCGCCCCGGCCGCGATGACCCATCCGAGTCAGCGCCACATAAAATTTCTGACGGTCTGTGACCTGCGGATCCGTCAGGTGGGACGGCTTCCTGTCGGCGTGTCGGCTCACCGGGGTGGACCAGCCCCGACATGCGACCCGGGAGACCCCCGGTGAGGGTTCGTCATGAAGGGCGTACTCGTCGAAACTCCCGGAGCACCGCTTTGGGGCGCCTTTCGCTGGAGGTTTTAACGATGCGTGCTTCACGCGCTCTCGCGGTGACCGCGACCGTCTGCGCGGCCCTGGCGCTCTCCACCCCGCTGGCCGGCGCCACCAACGGTCCGAGCAACGTCAATGTCAACCCGTTCGCGGTCCACCAGGGCGGCACGATCCGGATCACCGCCGACGGCTGCGGGCACGGCGGCACCGTCACGTCCAACGCCTTCCCCAAGGCCCAGCTGTCGATCAACCCGTCGGGGCATGTCACCGCCACGGCCCGGATCCACGACAACGCCACACCCGGCCGCTACAACCTGGCCGTCAGGTGCAGCGACAACGACCGCGTGGAGACCCACCAGTTCGAGGTGCTCCCCGGACGCGGCTCGCAGGGCGGTCTCGGCGGGTCCATCGGCCCCAGCTCGACGGAGATGGCCATCGGCGCGGGTCTCGTCGCCACGGCGGCCGTCGGCGGCTCGCTGTTCGTCGCGCGCCGTCGTCGTACGAGCGGCGCGCGGGTCTGACCGGCCTGATCCGAACGAGAGGCCCTGGCCTCCCGGCCGGCGGTGCGCAAGGATCCCGAACGCCCGTCGCCCCGAGTCCGGTGCCAGGACTCGGGGCGACGGGCGTTCCGCCGTGTACGGACGGGTCGGTGTCGCGGCGGTTCAGTGCCGGCGGCTCTCCGCGCGCCGGCGCGCGGCGTGGACGACGCCGGTGGCCGCTGCGACCACCAGCGCCGTACCGGCGACGAGTTCGCCGGTACGCGTCCCGCCGACGCTGCCGCCGAGACCGCCCTGGACACCTCCGGGGGACGCCGAGGGAGGGTCGGCCACCGCGGCCGCCGTGCGGGTCGACGCCGCTGTCGGTGCCACGGCCGGAGTCCTGGCCGGGGTGCGGCTCGGATCCCGGACCGGTGTGGGTGTCGGCCTGCGGGTGGCGCCCGCGACGGTGAGCTCGGTCCTGCCCGACACCCCGTCGCAGGTGAAGGTCACCTCGTACATCGCGCCGGCCTTGGCGTCCCAGTCGACGGTGGCCGCGGCCGTTCCGCCCGAGGGGATGGTGACGGTGTCGAAGACCCCGGAGGAGGCCGTGGCCGGTGTGGCGCACCGGGTGACGGCCAGCGTCACCCGGCCGCCCGCCGCGACGGTGGATGGGGTGACGCTGAATCCGAACGGCGTGACCTTGCCGTCGGCCGAGGCCGTCGCGGTGGGTGCGCCCAGGGCGAGTGCGGCCGCTCCCAGCAGAGCGGCGGACGCGGCACGTATCGCGCGCATGGTCAAATCCTCCGGGTCCCCGAGGAGCAGCCGCGGAACCGGTATCCACGGACGGCGGGAAATGCGCCTCGATGCCGGAAACGCTAGGAGCGCGTTATCACAGCCGCGATCGCTGACGGGCGAATGGGGCACGGGTGTCCCCCGAGCGGCGGACACCCGTGCCCCCTTCAGGAGCGCCTGACAGGACGGCTTGTCACCCCGTCAGGACCCGATGTGCGGGAACAGGTCGAAGAAGGGGCTCGCGGTCGCGGCGATGCCCCGGCCGAAGGGCGCGTCGAAGTCCCAGATGAGGAAGAGCAGGAAGGCGATCAGGACGCTGAAGAGCCCCGCCAGCAGCAATTCGCGGAAGGTGCGCCGGATCTGCAGCACGAAGATCAGCCCCACGGTGACCACGGCGCCGATGATCAGACCGAACCAGACGACCCCGGGCATGGTGTCGCCCGCGTTCTGGCCACGGGCGCCTCGCGCGTCGTCCGCGGCGGCGATCTCGTCCAGCAGCGGCTGGTACTGCTGGCCCTCCAGATCGGTCCGCGGCGCGTACCGGGTGACGTCGCCGCGGAGTTTGTCGAAGAGCTGGGTGCCCTTCGGGCTGAGGGCCTCGTGCTCGGCCATGTGCGGCCATTCGGTGTGCACGACGTACGAGACGTACGTGTCGACGTCGCCCCTGATCCGGTCGCGGACCTCGGCGGGATAGACCTGGACACGCTGTTGCACCTCGTGCAGGGCCTGGGCCTCCTGGCGTACGGTCTCCTGCGCGGCGCTGCGCCCCTCCCAGACGCCGGCGATCGCCAGACCCAGCACGATCGCGTAGATCACGCCGATCATCATCGTCATGTACTCCATGACGTCGGGCGTCTCGGTGGGGTCGTCGTCCTCGCTGACATGGCGGTTGTTGATGATGACGATGGTGAGGACGACCGCGCAGGCGGCGGCCATCGCGATGCTCAGAACGAGCCATTCCGACATGGTGTCTCCGTGGATCAGCGGGAGCGGGGACGCAGCACGGCCACGGCGAGTACGGCAGGGGCCGTGATCAGGAGCATCAGAACGACGGGCGAGGTACCGCCCTTGGGCTGCTTGCGGGTCGCCTTGCGGTAGACCGGCAGGGCCACCGGGGACGGGGCGGGAGTGGCGGACGGCGTCGGTGACGGCCGGGGCGGGCTCGGCTTCGGGGCCGGTTTCGGGGCGGGCGGTGGCGGCGCCGGTACGGGTGGCGGCGGCGTCGGCCGCGGTGGCCGGGGAACCGGCCGCACGGGAGGCGGCGGAGGTGGGGGCTCGGGGGCGACCGTGGGCGTGGGCGTGGGCGTGGGCGTCGGGGGCGGTGGCGGAGGAGGTGGTGGTGGCGGCGGTGGCGGTGGTGGCGGCGGTGTCGGTGACGGGGCGGGGTGGCAGGGCCAAGGCCAGGGCCAGTGGTCGTGACCAGGGCCGTGCCCCTGGCCGTCGCCCGCCACCGCCACCGCCCATACCGAACCGCCGGGCCCGATCGAGACATAGGCGCAGCTGTGGGCCTCGGCAGGGGTGGGCACCGCCGACAGCGAGATGAGTGCGGCGGCTGCCAGCAGCCGTCCTACGAGCGATCCGTACACGGGCAGGAGCTTGTTCCCCATCTGGCGGCCGTACGCCAGAAATCATTCAAATTCCTCCAAATGGGGGGACTTTGCCGTCAAGAGGTTTGCGTGTCCGGCGGGGTTGGGGCAGGGCGCCGGTTGCCCGTCCCGAAAAGTGGCCGGTTGTCGCCCCCTGCGCGAGGAATGCCGTCAAAGTCCTTCGCGGGAGGATTTTCGGCACCGCCGACCACCCGGCGAAATCGGGCGGCGGTGCGTGACGCCCATGGTCAGGGCCTCCGCGTACGGGGTGCGCGGTTTTCCCGATACCGCTTCCGAGGTCTTCCCGTCGGATCGTCAGGCCACCGCGCGCGACAGTGAACCGGCCGCACGTGCCGCTGGCGTGTGACCAAGAACGGACCGTCGATTTCCGTTTGGGCTCGCTCTCTTGGCGGGCGATCAGTAGCCTCTGCTCGAACAACCGGCCGTGTAGCCGGCCGCATCCCTGGCGACTTGTTGGAGACATCGATGGAGCGTCCCGCCTGGGCACCGCACGGCATCGACATATCGGTGCCGAGCGTTTCCCGCATTTACGACTACTATCTGGGCGGATCGCACAATTTCGAGGTGGACCGGGAAGCCGCCCGCAAGGCAATGGAGTTCATGCCGGGTCTCCCCAAGATCATGAAGGCGAACCGCGCGTTCTTGCGGCGCGCCGTGGAATTCGCCCTGTCCGAAGGCATCACCCAGTTCCTCGACATCGGCTCCGGCATTCCGACCTTCGGCAATGTCCATGAAGTCGCCGAGGCCGCCAGCCCCGACGCCCGGGTGGTCTACGTCGACCACGACCCGGTCGCCGTCGCCCACAGCCAGGCCGTCCTCGCGGGTCGCGACAACGCCGTCATCGTGAGCGGCGATCTCCGTAAGCCCGCCGCCATCCTGAACAGCCCCGAGACGACCGGACTGCTGGACCTGGAGCGGCCGGTGGCGCTGCTGCTCGTCGCCGTCCTGCACTTCATGGAGGACGAGGACGAGCCGCACCGCGCGGTGGCCGAGCTGCGTGACGCGCTCGCGCCCGGCAGCCTGCTCGTCCTCACGCACGCCTCGTACGACGGCATCCCGCTCCCGCAGGAGCGGGCGGGCGGCGCGGTCGGCGTCTACAAGAACATCCGCAACCCGCTGGTGATGCGGGGCCGCGAGGAGACCGCCCGTTTCTTCGACGGGTTCGAGCTGGTCGCGCCCGGTCTGGTGACGATGCCCGCATGGCGGCCCGAAGGGCCCGTCGGCCAGGAGGACCCGTACGCCTTCTCGGGCTTCGCTGGAGTGGGACGTAAGCCGTGATGGTGCCGTCGCAGGCAGCGGGCTCGGCGGCGCACCCCGACGGCCTGGAGGACAGACTCCGGCGGTTCGCGACGATCTGGAGCCGGGCGATCTTCCCGTCGTCGGCCACCCCCCTGACGAGACCCGCATTCGAAAAGCAACTCCTTTCACTCGCTCGGGAGTTGAACGAGGCGCTGCACGCGCGTCACTTCGACACCGGGCCCGCGCAACGCGTCGGGGCCGCGCTCGTGGCGGCGCACTGCACCGACCCCGAAGCCCTCGGCCGTACGCTCGGGGTCATCGACTCCTACCTGGTGCTGTACTGCGGCACGGAAGAGCTGCCGGCGGAGGAGATCCGGGCCCGTTGCGCCCGCTCGCAGCACTCCCTCGCGGCGGGGTTCGCCCAGGCCCTGCGGGAGCGGACCCTCTGCGAGCAGGAGGCCATCGCCCGCTCCGCGCTCGCCGCGCGCAGCGACGCCGAGGAGGCGCTGCACGCCACCGAGGTCCGCTTCCGCGCGGTCTTCGAGGGCGCGGCGATCGGCATCGGGATCGCCGACCTCGAAGGCCAGGTGCTGGAGGTCAACGACACCCTCACGCAGATGTTCGGCGGCCTGGAACACCATGTCCGCAGCCGGAACGTGAGCGAGTGGGTCCACCCCGAGGACGTGCCCCAGGTCTGGCGGATGTACGGCGAGCTGGTGCGCGGGGAGCGGGAGCACTTCCGGGTCGAGAAGCCGTTCTACCGCAATGACGGCACCGTGCTCTGGACCAATCTGACGGTCTCCCTGCTCCGGGACGCCGAGGGCCGGCCGCAGTACCAGCTGGCCCTGATGGAGGACACCACGGAGCGCCGGCTGCTCAATCTGCGGCTGCGGTACGAGGCCACGCACGACGCCCTGACCGGACTGCCCAACCGCACACTGTTCTTCGAGCGCCTGGAGAAGACCCTCGCGGCGGGCGACGGCGCACGCTTCGGCCTCTGCTACCTCGATCTCGACGGCTTCAAGGCCATCAACGACAGCCTCGGCCACTCGGCGGGGGACCGGCTGCTGGTCGAGGTCGCGGACCGGCTGCAGAGCTGCGCCACCGCGCCCGGCGAGATGGTGGCCCGGCTCGGCGGCGACGAGTTCGTGGCGCTGACCTCCGGGCCCGACACCGAACGCGACGTGGCCGATCTCGCCTCCCGGATCCTGGGCACGCTGTCCACCCCGATCCGGCTCGACGGCCGGGAGTTCACGGTCCGGGGCAGTATCGGCATCGTGGAGGGCCCGGCCGCCGGCCGGGGCCCGGCGGAGGTGCTGCGCAGCGCGGACATCACCATGTACCGGGCCAAGGCCGCGGGCGGGAACCGTTACGAGCTCGCCGACCCGGAGGCCGACAAGCGCGCCATCACCCGGCACGGACTGACCACGGCGCTGCCCGCCGCCCTGGAGCGCGGTGAGTTCTTCATCGAGTACCAGCCGCTGGTGCATCTCGACGACGGCACGGTGCACGGCGCCGAGGCGCTGGTGCGCTGGTCCCATCCGCAGCACGGCGTCCTCGGCCCCGACCGGTTCATCCCGCTCGCGGAGCACACCGGACTGATCGTGCCGCTGGGCCGCTGGGTGCTGGAGCAGTCCGTACGGCAGGCCCGGTGCTGGCAGGAGCAGCTGCCGCCCGGCGCGCTCGGCGGACCTCTGCGGATCAATGTCAACCTCTCGCCCACGCAGCTCCAGCACCCCGGGCTGGTCGCCGACACGGTGGAGGTGCTGGAGCGGGTCGGCCTCCCGCCGGGCGCGCTCTGCCTGGAGGTCACCGAGTCCGCGCTGATCGGCGCCGACGACGATCTGCTCAAGCCGCTGCGGCAGCTCTCCGAGATGGGCGTGGACATCGCCCTCGACGACTTCGGCACCGGGTACTCGAACCTCGCGAATCTGCGCAGGCTCCCGGTGAACGTGCTCAAGCTGGACCGCTCCTTCACCCAGGGCATGCAGCAGCACCCGGCGGACCCCGTCGATCTGAAGATCGTCGAGGGGATCGTGTCGCTCGCGCACAGCCTGGAGCTGGCCGTGACGGTGGAGGGCGTGGAGACCGGGGCGCAGGCGGAGCAGCTGCGCCGGCTCGGCTGCGACACCGCGCAGGGCTGGTACTACGCCAGGCCCGGGCCGCCGGAGCAGCTGCACACGCTGTCGCTCGCGGACGCCGTATGAGCCGCTGCGCCTCGGCGTGAGCTGACGCCTCGACGTGAACCGGTGACGGGGCCGCACCCGGGCGGTCCGGGTCCGGGCGGCCAGGCGGTGGCCGGGCCCCGGCCCGGGTCGGCAGCGGTGGCTACGCCCCGATCCGGGTGGACAGCAGCGGTGGCTACGCCCCGCTCCGGGTGGACAGCAGCGGTGGCTACGCCCCGATCCGGGTGGACAGCAGCGGTGGCTACGCCCCGCTCCGGGAGGACAGCAGCACCTTCCGCAGCTCGCGGGCGGCGCGCGGCGGGGCGACATCGCTGCGGTGGGCGAGCGCGATGGTACGGCTCAGTCCCGGCCGGGCCAGGGCGGTGACCCGCAGGCCGTCCGCCCGTGCGGCCACCATGCTCGGGACGACCGCCACGCCGAGACCGGCCCGTACGAAACCGAGCACGGCGTCCATCTCGCCGCCCTCCACGGTGAACGACGGCTCGAAGCCCTCGGCCCGGCAGGCGGCCACGGTCAGCTCGCGCAGGTCGTAGCCGTGCCGGAACATCACCAGCGGCTCGTCGCGCAGATCGGCGATCCTGACCGGCTCCGGCGGCGCCGGGCCGGTGGCCGAGGAGACCACCACCAGGTCCTCGTGCAGCAGTTCGACCGTGGTCAGCGCGGGGGACCCGGCCGGCAGGGGCAGCACCACCAGCGCGAGATCCAGCGCCCCGCGCGCCAACGCCCGGACGAGATCGCGGGAACCGTTCTCCTCGATCAGCAGTTCGATCTCCGGGTGCAGATCGTGGAAGGCGCGCAGCACCTCGGGCAGCAGCCCCGTGCACAGGCTCGGCGGCGCCCCCAGCCTGACCCGGCCCCGCCGCAGCTGGACCAGCTCCTGCACCTCCAGCCTGGCGGTCTCGGTGTCGGCGAGTATCCGCCGGGCGAGCGGCAGCAGCGCCTCGCCCGCCTCGGTGAGCGCGACATTGCCGCGGGCGCGGCTGAACAGCTCGGCCCCCAACTCCCTCTCCAGCGCCTTGATCTGCTGGGACAGAGAGGGCTGCGAGACATGGACGCGCTCGGCGGCCCGGGTGAAGTGCCGGGTCTCGGCGACGGCCACGAAGTACAGGAGCTGCTGGAACTGCATGGCGCCATGATAGGTGGGGCCTATGGACATGAGCGGGACCATGTCTTGGACCTACCGACCGCACCGGCCTAGCGTTCCCCGTATGGCTCTGGCAACGCGGACGGACAAGCGGCCGCACAAGCGGCCGTCCTTGATCAGCATCCTCTGGACCTCGACCGTCGGGAAGAAGACGATCATGGCCGTCAGCGGCCTGATCATGCTCGGCTATCTGGTCGCGCACATGTACGGCAACCTCAAGATCTTCTTCGGCCTGACCGCCTTCAACGGCTACGCGCACTGGCTGCGGACCCTGGGTGAGCCCGTCCTGCACGCGGAGTGGGCGCTGTGGATCGTCCGGCTGCTCCTCGTCGCCGCCGTCGTCCTGCACGGCGTCTGCGCGTACCAGCTGAGCCGTCGCGACCGCGCCGCCCGCCCGGTCGCCTACGCCCACCGGCGGCGGCGCGCCAGCTATGCCACCCGCACCATGCGCTGGGGCGGGATCATCCTCGCCCTGTTCATCGTCTGGCACATCCTCGACCTGACGACCGGCACCGTGCACCCGGGCTTCCGCCCCGGCGATCCGTACCAGAACGTCGTGGACACCTTCTCCACCTGGTACGGCAACGCCATCTACCTCGTCGCGATGCTCGCCCTCGGACTCCACGTCCGGCACGGCTTCTGGAGCGCCGCCCAGACCCTCGGCGCGGGCAGTGCCACCCGCGACCGCGTCCTCAGGGCGGCGGCCGATCTGCTGGCGCTGGTGCTGACCGCCGGCTTCATCGCCATACCCGTAGCCGTCATGACCGGACTGGTGAACTGACATGAACGCATCCCCCGACCTCGGCGCGTCCCCCGATTCCGGCGCGTCCCCCGACCTCGCCACGCCCCCCGGCCACGGTGCCTTCAGCGCCTACACCGACGGTGAACCGGTCGCCGACACCAAGGCGCCGGACGGACCCGTCGCCGAGCGCTGGAACCGGCGCCGCTTCGAAGCCCGGCTGGTCAACCCCGCCAACCGCCGCAAGCACACCGTGATCGTCGTCGGTACGGGCCTGGCGGGCGGCGCCGCCGGCGCCACCCTCGCCGAACAGGGCTACCGCGTCGTCCAGTTCTGCTACCAGGACTCCCCGCGCCGCGCCCACTCCATCGCCGCCCAGGGCGGCATCAACGCCGCCAAGAACTACCGCAACGACGGCGACTCCATCCAGCGGCTCTTCTACGACACCGTCAAGGGCGGCGACTTCCGGGCCCGCGAGTCCAACGTCCACCGGCTCGCCGAGGTCTCGGTCGAGATCATCGACCAGTGCGTCGCCCAGGGCGTGCCCTTCGCCCGTGAGTACGGCGGCCTCCTCGACACCCGCTCCTTCGGCGGCGTCCAGGTCTCCCGTACGTTCTACGCGCGCGGACAGACCGGTCAGCAACTCCTCCTCGGCGCCTACCAGGCGCTGTCGCGGCAGATCGCGGCGGGCACCGTCGAGATGCACCCGCGTACCGAGATGCTCGACCTGATCGTCGTCGACGGCCGGGCCCGCGGCATCGTCGCCCGCGACCTGATCACCGGCAAGGTGACCACGTACTTCGCCGACGCGGTCGTCCTCGCCTCCGGCGGCTACGGCAATGTCTTCCACCTCTCCACCAACGCCAAGAACAGCAACGCGACCGCCGTCTGGCGGGCCCACCGTCGCGGCGCCTACTTCGCCAACCCCTGCTTCACCCAGATCCACCCCACCTGCATCCCGCGCTCCGGCGAGCACCAGTCGAAGCTCACCCTGATGAGTGAGTCGCTGCGCAACGACGGCCGCATCTGGGTGCCGAAGGCACCCGGCGACCAGCGGCCACCCGCCGAGATCCCCCAGGACGAGCGCGACTACTACCTGGAGCGGATCTACCCGTCCTTCGGCAACCTCGTTCCGCGTGACATCGCGTCACGGGCCGCGAAGAACGTCTGCGACGAGGGACGCGGGGTCGGCCCCGGCGGACAGGGCGTCTACCTCGACTTCGCCGACGCCATCGCCCGGCTCGGCCGCACGGCGGTCGAGGAGAAGTACGGCAACCTCTTCGAGATGTACGAGCGGATCACGGCGGAGGACCCGTACGAGGTCCCGATGCGCATCTACCCGGCGATCCACTACACGATGGGCGGCCTCTGGGTCGACTACGACCTCCAGACCACCCTCCCCGGCCTGTTCGCGGTCGGCGAGGCCAACTTCTCCGACCACGGCGCCAACCGGCTCGGCGCGTCCGCGCTCATGCAGGGCCTGGCCGACGGCTACTTCGTCCTTCCGGCCACCCTCGCCGACTACCTGGCACGCAACCCGCACCACGACGAGATCGACGAGGCGCATCCGGCGGTCGCGGAAGCCGTGGCCGATACCGAGGACCGGCTGCGGCTGCTGCTCGCCGTCGACGGTGACCGTACGCCCGACTCCTTCCACAAGGAGATCGGCGAACTGCTCTGGGAACACTGCGGGATGGCCAGGACGGAGGAGGGCCTGCGCGAGGCGCTCGACCGGATCCCGCGGATCCGGGACGAATTCTGGCGGCGCGTCAAGGTGCCGGGCACCGGCGAGCAGCTCAACCAGTCGCTGGAGAAGGCCAATCGCATCGTCGACTACCTGGAGCTGGCCGAGCTGATGTGCCTCGACGCGCTGCACCGCGCCGAGTCGTGCGGCGGCCACTTCCGCGAGGAGTCACAGACCGGGGGCGGTGAGGCGGAGCGCCGCGACGAGGAGTTCTCCTACGCCGCCGCCTGGGAGTTCACCGGCACCGGCGCCGCGCCCGTCCTGCACAAGGAAGACCTCGTCTTCGAGTACGTCCATCCCACCCAGCGGAGCTACGCATGAGGCTCACCCTGCGCGTCTGGCGCCAGGCCGGCGCCGACGCCCCCGGCGCCATGGTCACCTACCCCGTCGACGGGATCTCCGAGGACATGTCGTTCCTGGAGATGCTCGACACCCTCAACGAAGAACTCATCCTCCAGGGCGACGAGCCCGTCGCCTTCGACCACGACTGCCGCGAGGGCATCTGCGGCGCCTGCGGCGTCGTCATCAACGGCGACGCCCACGGCCCGGAACGCACCACCACCTGCCAGCTCCACATGCGGCACTTCCAGGACGGCGACACCATCGACGTCGAGCCGTGGCGGGCCGGTGCCTTCCCGGTGGTCAAGGACCTGGTCGTGGACCGTTCGGCCTTCGACCGGATCATCGGCTCCGGCGGCTACATCACCGCCCCCACGGGCGCGGCCCCCGAGGCCCACGCCACCCCGGTCCCCAAGCCCGACGCCGACTTCGCCTTCGAGCACGCCGAGTGCATCGGCTGCGGCGCCTGCGTGGCGGCCTGCCCCAACGGCTCGGCGATGCTCTTCACCTCGGCCAAGGTCAACCACCTCAACGTCCTGCCGCAGGGCGCGCCCGAGCGCGAGACCCGGGTCCTCGACATGGTCGCGGCGATGGACGAGGAGGGCTTCGGCGGCTGCACCCTCGCGGGCGAGTGCGCGACCGCCTGCCCGAAGGGGATTCCGCTGATGTCGATCACGGCCATGAACAAGGAGTGGCTGCGCGCGGCCCGCAAGGCCCCGCGCTGAGACACGGGCCCGTGCGGTGAGTTCGAGCGGTGCCGCAGGGCCCTCAGTGCGCGGACCGGGTGGGCAGAGCGCGATCGGTGACGCTCATCGCGACCAGGGTGAGGCTGACGCCGATCATGATCCAGGCGATGAGATGGACGCCGTGGTCGGTGACATGGCTGCGGAAGACGATTCCGGTGATGGCGGAGGACGCGATGGAGCCGGCGTAAGCGAAGGTGCGCAGCAGCCCGGATGCCGTGCCGAGTTGCTCGGCCGGCGCCTGGGCGTAGAGGGCGGTCTGGTTGCCTGCTCCTGCGGCCCCCATCGCGACGCCGAGGACGATCGTGATGACGACGATCCAGCCGATCCAGGCCGAAGCGTTGAGCAGGAGTACGCCGGCGGAGGCGACCAGGCAGGTCAGGGCCGCGGTGATGACGGGACCGCGGATCAGGTTGCGGCGTGAGATCGGGTAGATCACCACGCCGGAGACCAGGGTCATGGGCAGCAGGAGCAGGCCGGCTTCGGTCTCGGACACGCCGCGGACGGTCTCGACCCAGGGGGTGATGCCGTAGAGCACGACGTAGACACACAGCAGCACCAGCCCGTAGCGCACGTACGTCCTGGTCAGGGCGCGGTTGCCGGCGAGTAGACGCATATCGAGGAACGGGCTGCGGGCGCGCAACTCCCAGGCCACGAGCGCGATCCACAGCACGATCGAGAGGCCCAGTACGTACCAGCGCGCGGTGGGCAGGCCGAACAGGAACAACAGCAGCGCGACCATGGCGGCGGTGAAGCCCCCGATCCCGGTCACGTCGAGGTCGGAGGCGATGGCGCGGGCGCCGCGGGAACGGGTTGGCGGGCCGTCCGGCGGGACCCAGGCCACCGTCGCGACCAGCGCGATCACCGCGACGGGAACGTTGACGAAGAACACCGAGCGCCAGCCGAGCGTGCCGACCAGGACACCCCCCAGAGGCAGCCCGAGGGAGGCGGTGGCGATACCGGCGATCTGCAGCCCGCCCAGCACCCCGCCCGGCGGCTGATCCAGGCCGGCGTCGCGGGCGCGGCGGCGGATGAGCAGCATCGCCGTCGGGTAGGCGCAGGACGTTCCGATACCCAGCAGGACACGGCTGATCAGCAAGGTGATCAGGTCTTGGGCGAGGCCGCCGACGAGGCCGCCGACGGCGACGAGCACGATCCCGGCCAGGAACACCCGCCGGGGACCGAACACTTCGGCGGCCTTGCCCGCGGTTGGCTGGGCGACCGCGCTGGCCAGGTACAGCGCGGTGACCAGCGCGGCGGTCTGCCCGATCGGCACGCCCAGCCCGCGCGCGATCGGCACCAAGGCGGTGGCGATCAGGGAGCTGTTGATCGGGTTGAGCGCCGAACCGATGAACAGCGGTGCGGTGAAGGTGTACGGGAAGGGCCGGCCGCTCCGGCGCGCGCCGTCCGGGGGCGGCTGCGGGGGAGTGGCCGGGGGGCCGGGGGCGGACATCACCTGCTCCCGTCGGTCCCGGGTCCGCCCGGCGTACCCGAGGCCCCGTCCGGCGGGGCCAGCGCGCGGCCGAGGTAGGGCGCCGTGCGGCTGCCCGCCGCCCGGGCCACCTCGGCCGGCGGTCCCTGCGCGACGACGCGGCCGCCCTCGTCGCCGCCCGCTGGGCCCAGGTCGATCACCCAGTCCGCGCCCGCCACCACGGTCATGTCGTGCTCGACGACCACCACCGAGTGGCCCGCGTCGACCAGGCCGTGCAACTGCCGCAGCAGGACCTCGACATCGGCCGGATGCAGTCCCGCCGTCGGCTCGTCCAGCACGTACAGCGTGTGGGCGCGGTGGGTGCGCTGCAGCTCCGTGGCCAGCTTGATGCGCTGGGCCTCGCCGCCCGACAGCTCGGTGGCGGGCTGGCCCAGCCGCAGATAACCGAGGCCGACGTCCAGCAGGGCGCGCAGCCCGCGCGCGGCGGCGGGCGTACCGGCGAAGAAGTCCGCGGCGGCCTCCACCGTCAGGTCGAGGACGTCGGCGACGGTCCGTTCCCGGTAGGTGATGCCGAGGGTCTCGGGGTTGTAGCGGGCGCCGTGGCAGTCCGGGCAGGGCGCGTACGTAGTGGGCAGGAAGAGCAGTTCGACGGAGACGAAGCCCTCCCCCTGGCAGGTCTCGCACCGGCCGCCCGGCACATTGAACGAGAACCGGCCCGCGCGGTAGCCCCGGCGCCGCGCCTCGGGGGTCTGCGCGAACAGGCCGCGCACCACGTCGAACAGGCCGGTGTACGTGGCGGGATTGGACCGGGGCGTACGGCCGATCGGTTTCTGATCCACCGTCACCAGGCGCCCCACGCCCGGTAGTTCCTCACCGATCTCGCCGATCAGGGTGGACTTCCCCGACCCCGAGACGCCGGTGACCGCGGTGAACACGCCGAGCGGCAGCTCCACCTCCACCGCCCGCAGATTGTGCCGGGTGACCGGCCCGAGCCGCAGCCGTCCCGACGGCTCGCGCACCGTCCGGCGCACCGCCGGGGCCGCGCCGAAGAGAAAGCGGCGGGTCGCCGACCCCGCGACGTCGGCGAGGCCGGCCGGGGGACCGCTGTACAGCACCCGCCCACCGTGCTCACCGGCGTCGGGACCGACATCGACGAGCCAGTCGGCGTGGCGCACGACATCCAGATGGTGCTCCACCACGAAGACCGAATTGCCGGCCGCTTTGAGCCGGTCGAGCACCACCAGCAGCGCTTCGGTGTCCGCCGGATGCAGACCGGCCGACGGTTCGTCGAGCACGTACACCACGCCGAAGAGCCCCGAGCGCAGCTGGGTGGCGAGCCGCAGCCGCTGCAGTTCGCCGTTGGAGAGCGTCGGTGTGGCGCGGTCGAGGCTGAGATAGCCGAGCCCCAGTTCGGTCACGGTGGCGATCCTCGCCCGCAGGTCATCGGTGAGGACGCGGGCGGTCCCGGAGCCCCCCGCCGCCAGCAGCCGCGTCAGCTCGGTCAGCGGGAGGGCGACCAGGTCGGCGATCGTCCGGCCCGCGAAGGTCACCGCCAGCGCCTCGGGCCGCAGCCTGCGCCCGCCGCAGACCGGACAGGGCAGCGCCCGCAGGAACCGCTCGGCCTTGGCGCGCAGCGCCGTGCTCTTCGAGTCCGCGAAGGTACGGAGCACATAGCGCCGGGCGCTCATGTACGTGCCCTGGTAAGGCCGCTGGATCCGGCCCGCCTCCCGTACCGGCTCCACCGTGACGACCGGCTGCTCGTCGGTGAACAGGATCCACTCCCGGTCCTCGGGATCCAGCTCCCGCCACGGCCGGTCGATGTCGTACCCCAGCGCGCCCAGCACATCGCGGAGGTTCTTGCCCTGCCAGGCGCCGGGCCAGGCGGCGATCGCGCCGTCCCGGACGGTCAGGGACGGGTCCGGGACGAGCAGCTCCTCGTCGGTGCGGTGGACACGGCCCAGCCCGTGGCACTCGGGGCAGGCGCCGACCGCCGTGTTGGGCGAGAAGGAGTCGGAGTCGAGCCGCGCGGCGCCCGCCGGATAGTCGCCGGCCCGGGAGAACAGCATCCGCAGCGAATTGGAGAGCGTGGTGACCGTACCGACGGAGGACCGTGAGCCGGGCGCCGACCTGCGCTGTTCGAGGGAGACGGCGGGCGGCAGACCGGTGATCTCGCCGACCTTCGGCGCGCCCACCTGGTGGATCAGGCGCCGGGCGTACGGAGCGACCGACTCGAAGTAGCGGCGCTGTGCCTCGGCGTAGACCGTACCGAAGGCCAGGGAGGACTTGCCGGACCCCGAGACGCCGGTGAAGACGGCGATCGCGTCGCGCGGGACGTCGACGTCGACGTTCCGGAGATTGTGCTCCTGGGCGCCCCGGACGCGTACGTACGGGTCGTGGGGGCTCGGCATGGCGACTCCGTGGATACGTTTCGGCCGGCGGAAAGCGGGACGAACAGCCTGATGTTACGCGCCGCCGGTGCCGGAGACGGAGGGCCCGCCGAGCCCGGTGAGAGCCGCCAGCCGCCGGTACGAGTCCAGCAGCGCGCCCCGGTCGTACGTACTCGTCGTGACCAGGTACTCGTCGGCCGCGGAGCGCGCCAGCAGCTTCCCGAGACCGTCCGCGACCTCCTCCCCGGTGCCGTACAGGTGCCCCCGCTGACCCTCCTCGAACAGCGCGCGCTCGCGTTCCGTCATGTCGGTGGCCAGGACGCTCTCGACGGACGCGAGCGCCGGGAACGCGCCGTGGGTGCGCGAGTACGCGCTCGACCAGGCCTCCGGGAGCAGCAGGCGGCGGGCCTCCTCGGTGGTGGCCGCGACCGCGATCGTGCCGGACACCACCACGTACGGCCGCTCGCCCCAGCCGGAGGGCCGGAAATTCCCCCGGTAGTCCTCGATCGCCCGCAGCATCACGTCCTCGCCGCGCACGGCCGCGATGACCAGCGGCAGCCCGGCCTCGGCCGCGACCCGCGCGCCCTTCCCGGTGGCGAGGACGAACGGCGGCACCCGCAGCCCCTCCGCGGGATGGGCGTGGACCTGCGGATGCGCGCTCTGGGTGCCGGTGAAGTAGCCGAGCAGTTCGGTGAGCTGCCCGGGGAAGTCGTCGGCGTCCCGCTTGTCCCGCCCGAGCGCCTTGCGTATCCCGTCGGTGAAACCGACCGAGCGCCCCAGACCCATGTCGATCCGGCCCGGGAACAGTGCCTCCAGCACCCCGAACTGCTCGGCGACGACGAGCGGTTGGTGATTGGGCAGCATGACTCCGCCGGTACCGACCCGGATCGCCGAGGTCGCGGCGGCCACGGCGGCCGCGAGTACGGTCGGCGCGGAGCCGGCGACCCCCGGCACGCTGTGGTGCTCCGAGACCCAGAAGCGGTGGTACCCCAGCGCCTCGATCTGCTGGGCGAACCGCACGGTGTCCCGCAGCGCCTGCGGGCCGTCCTGCCCCTGACGGGTGCGGGACCGGTCGAGCACGGAGAACGGGATCGTCGCTGTATCGCTCACAACGGTGTCAACGCCGTGGCCGCTTCAGGATTCCCCGGAGCGGCCCGCCGGACGACGGGTCACTCGTCCGCGTCGAGCCGGAAACCGACCTTCAGGCCGACCTGGTAGTGCTCGATCTCCCCGTCGGTGAGATGGCCGCGCACCTGGGTCACCTCGAACCAGTCCAGGCCCCGGAGCGTCTCGGAGGCACGGCTGATGCCCTTGCGGATGGCGTCGTCGACGCCTTCGTGCGAGGTGCCGACGATCTCGGTGACCCGATAGGTGTGGTTCGACATGGGGTCGCTCTCCTCTTCACGTGTCACGGAGCCGCAGGAGCCGCGGCCTCACTCCACCGTGCCCCAGCGAGCCGGACTCCGCGAGGCGGTGCGCCCGGGGCGCGTCCCCGGTCCTGATCCCCGGGTCACCCGGGGATGAACCCGGGGGCGATCCGCACCGGGGCGCTCGTCCGGTGGACGACGTCGTCGGCCGTGACCCCGGGCGCGGTCTCGACCAGCGTGAATCCGTCCGGCGTCACGTCCAGGACACCGAGGTCCGTGATGACGCGGTCGACGCAGGACGTACCGGTCAGGGGCAGCGTGCACGCGGCGACGAGCTTGGGGGAACCGTCCCTGGCGGTGTGCTCCATCAGCACGATCACCCTGCGGGCGCCGTGCACCAGGTCCATGGCACCGCCCATGCCTTTGATCATCTTTCCCGGGATCGTCCAGTTCGCCAGGTCCCCTCGTGCGGAGACCTGCATCCCGCCCAGGACGGCCGCGTCGATGTGACCGCCCCGGATCATCCCGAAGGACAGGGCGGAGTCGAAGAACGAGGCGCCGGGCAGGACGGTGACGGTCTCCTTGCCCGCGTTGACCAGGTCGGGATCGACCTGGTCGGGGGCGGGATACGGTCCGACCCCGAGGATTCCGTTCTCGGACTGGAGCACCACGTCCACCCCGGGCGGGAGGAAGTTCGGCACCAGGGTGGGCAGACCGATCCCGAGGTTGACGTAGGCGCCGTCCGGCAGCTCCACCGCCGCCCGGGCGGCCATCTCTTCCCTGCTCCACGCCATCAGTGCCGCACCGTTCTCTTCTCGATCTCCTTGGCCGCGGCCTGCCCCGGAGTCAGCGGCAGGACCCGTTGGACGAAGATCCCGGGCAGGTGTATCTCGTCGGGGTCCAGGGCGCCCGGTTCGACGAGTTCCTCGACCTCGGCGACCGTGACCCCTCCGGCCATGGCCGCGAGCGGATTGAAGTTCCGGGCCGAGCGGTGGAACACGAGGTTGCCGTGCCGGTCGCCCTTCGCCGCGCGGACCAGCGCGAAGTCGGTGGTGATGGCGTACTCCAGCACATGGGCGTGATCGCCGAAGAGCCGTGTCTCCTTGGGCGGTGAGGCGATGTCGACACCGCCGTCCGGGGCGTAGCGCCACGGCAGCCCGCCCTCGGCGACCTGAGTCCCCACACCGGCGGGCGTGAAGAAGGCGCGGATGCCGCAGCCGCCGGAGCGCAGCCGTTCGGCGAGGGTGCCCTGAGGGACGAATTCGACCTCGACCTCCCCGGCCAGGTACTGGCGGGCGAATTCCTTGTTCTCGCCGACGTACGAGGCGGTCACGCGGGTGATCCGGCCGGCCCCGAGCAGAATGCCCAGCCCCTTGCCGTCGACGCCGCAATTGTTGGAGACCACTTCCAGCGACGAGGCCCCCTGTTCGTGCAGTGCCTGGATCAGCACGCCGGGGATGCCGCTGAGACCGAAGCCGCCTACGGCGAGGGTGGCTCCGTCCCCGATGTCGCGTACCGCGTCAGCGGCGGACTCCACGACCTTGTCCACGCGTTGTCTTCCCTTCATGGCGGTGCCCTGCGGCCGGTGTCACGGGCCGTGGGGCCCGTGACCGGGCCCCACGGTCTTCCGGTGTACTCGTCAGGCGCGGACCAGGCGGTGGCGCAGGGTGCCGATTCCCTCGACGTGGCTGACGAGTTCGTCACCGTCGGCCAGGAAGCGCTTCGGGGTGCGCCCCATCCCCACACCGGCCGGGGTGCCTGTGAAGATCACGTCACCAGGCAGCAGCGGCAGCACCCCGGAGAGGCGCGCGATGAGGTCGGGTACCGAGAAGATCAGCTGCGAGGTGCGGCCCTTCTGCACCTCTTCGCCGTTGACCGAGCAGCCCAGTTCGAGATCGTCGCGGTTCCCGAACTCGTCCGGGGTGACCAGGCAGGGTCCCAGCGGGGCGAAGCCCGGGTGGGACTTGCCGAGGCTGAACTGCGGTACGGGGCCGGAGAGCTGGAGCTCCCGCTCCGAGAGGTCCTGGCCGACGGTCAGCCCGGCGACGTGCTCCCACGCCTCGTCCCGGCTGACCTGCCAGGCATGGCGCCCGATGACCGCGACCAGCTCGACCTCCCAGTCGACGCTGCCGTCGGGCAGCGTGATGTCGCCGTACGGACCGGTCACCGACGAGACGAACTTCGTGAAGACGGGCGGCGTCTCAGGAACGGCGAAGCCGGATTCGTCGGCGTGGTCACGGTAGTTCAGCCCGACGGCCAGGATCTGGCGCGGGCTCGGGACGGGTGACAGCAGGTCGGACTCGTCCACCGCGACCGAGGGCCCTTCGGCCCCCTCCGCCCACGCCTGGAACTCGTCCCACCGTTCGAAGATCTCCTGCGGCTCCGCGGCGAACCGGCCACCACTGGCGCGCTCGACATCGATCCAGCCGTCGTCCTTCCGCAGGACCAACCGGCCGGCCACATTCGCAGTTCGCATCCCACGCTCCCTCACGGGTCATCACCGTGCCCTGCCGAGCCGCAGGGCACAGTCCAGTTATAGATCCAGGCATTCGAGAAATCAAGAAAGTTTCGAAAGTTTGAGGATATTCGAATCCTCGCCCCGCTCCGGATGCCCGCGTCATCCCCCCTGGCTGTGACTGCCGGTCATCAGCGCCGCGAGGTCCTCCGGGTGCAGGAAGGACGGCGGCGGCGGGGGACCCCAGTTGAACAGGCCCTTGGCGCCTTCGAGCGTCTCCGGTGTCCACAGCTGGTCGTCGACGACGCAGTCCATGTCGGAGTAGTACTCGGCGAAATTGCCGGCCGGGTCCTTGAGGTACCAGAAGAAGTTGGAGCCCGCGTGGTGCCGTCCCAGGCCCCATACGTGCCGCTCGGGGTGGTCCTCCAGCATCGCGGTGGCGCCGCGCCCCACGTCGTCGACGTCGTCGACCTGCCAGGAGGTGTGATGGAGGAAGGCGACGGGCGCGGCCATGACCAGGATGTTGTGATGGTCCGTCGAGCAGCGCAGGAAGGCCCCGTGGTCCGCGATGTAGTCACTGGCCTTGAACCCGAGACCGTCCCGGAAGAACGCCGTGGTGGCGGTGAAGTCGGTGGTGCCGACGACCGCGTGCCCGAGCTTGTGCGGCCGTACGGGCTCGGCACGCGAGATGCCGGGAGCACGCGTCCCGGCGCGTTCGGTCCGGCCGGGCCCGTTGTACGGGGTGGCCGGCACGGGGGCGTACACCGGACGCGGCGAGACCTCCAGCACGGCGCGTACGCCCGTGGGGCGGTCGTAGGCGGTCAGCGTGCCGGAACCGAGCTCGGCGGGTACGCCGAGCCGCCGCAGACGGGCGGCGGCCGCCGCGAGGTCGTCCGGATCGTCGACCCCCACGCGTACCTCCACCAGCCGCCGGGTCGGGGCCGCCACGATCCGTAGCTGGCGCCCCCCGTCCCGGGTGGTGAACCACCCCTCCTGGTCCGGGACGAGCCCGAAATCGGCGTAATAGGCGGCTGTCTCGGCGACGTTGGGCACGCCCATGGTGAGGGAGATCAAGCGGTGCAGTGCCATGACGGGGACTCCTTCGTCCGTCGGAGGGCAGGCGGGTGGCGCCCGGGCGTGGAGGGGAACGCGGGAGCGGGCGGGGGCCGCGGGTGCGGAGGGGCGCGGGCGCGGGAACGGGACGGCCGTGGTGGTCCGGCCCGTCCCCGGACGTCCCGGGAGGCCCCTCGCGTCAGGCGCGGTCGCTGTAGAGCGGAATGGCGACCGGCGGCTGGGGGATGAAGCCGCCCTTGCGGTCCATCTGTTCGTACAGGTAGTCGTGGGAGTCGCGCATCCGCCGCAGGGCCGCGTCGACGTCCACGTGCGTCAGCCGCCCTCCCCGCTTGACGATGCGGCCGTCGATGAGGACGGTGTCCACGTTGCCGGAGTTGGTCTGCGAGATGATCGCACCGGCCGGGTCACGGCGGTTCCAGCCGGCCTGGCTGACGCCGCTCATGTCGAGGAGCACGACGTCGGCGCGCTTGCCGGGCGTGAGGGTGCCGGCGAAGCGGTCCACCCCGGCGGCCGCGGCCCCGTTCACGGTCAGCCAGGACAGCGCGTCGCGGGTCCTCCACCTCATGACCTGCGGGGCGATCAGCTTCTCGTAGCCCGGCTGGTCACCGCGCCATCGCGTCGCCTGAAGCACGAGCCGGCCGTGCGAGAGCATGTCCCCGCTGTCGCCGCTCACGCAGTCGATCCCGAGGCTGGGGCCGGGCGTGTACGCGGTGACCTCGCTGATGGCGGGGTAGCCCATGCCCATCTGCATCTCGGTCTCGGCACACACCGAGACCATCGTCCCGGTGCCGCGCAGCATCTCCCACTCCTCCGGAGTGTTGAAGGTGCAGTGCACGAGGAGCAGGTCCGGACCCAGCAGGCCGTAGTCGTTGAGGACTTCGACGTCCTTGAAGAGCTGCCGGACCGCGAGCTGGTTCGCGTGCATCGTGATGCGCGCGCCGAGCTCCCTGGCGAGCTTGAATTCGAGGGCCACCTCCTCGGCGGGCGCGATGGGCAGTTCCTGCGGCGCGATCCCGAACTGGAGCGGCTGCCGGTCCGAGGCGAAGTAGGTGTCGCGGATCTCCTTCGCGAGGCGGGCGCGCGCCTCCAGCCCGCCGAGGTCCGCCGTGCCGGCCTGGCCGCCCGCCCCCTCGGACCACGTGTTGCTGGTGACCGGCGTCAGGCCGTGACCGTAGAGGCCGCGGATTCCCGCGTCCAGCAGACCGGTGACGGCCGCGTGGGCGCCGTCCGGCGTCATGATGTTGTGGCAGTAGTCGACGATCGAGGTGACGCCGGAGTTGATGGCGTCGAGTGCCCCCAGATAATTGCCGACGTACATGTCCTCCGGACGGTACAGCGGCGCCATCTGGAGCCGTACGCCCCGCAGATAGTCGGGGATGTTGCCGTCGGCGAGAATGCCCCGCAGCTGCGTCTGCCAGGTGTGGCGGTGGGTGTCCACCATGCCGGGCATCGCGATCATCTCCGACGCGTCGATGATCTCCGCGTCGGTCACGTCGAGCCGTGGCGCCACGGCGACGATCCCGCCGTCCTCGATGAGGATGTCGGCGCGCTCGAAATCACCGAGCTCCGCGTCCATGGTCACCACTGCGGCCTGGCTGATCAGAATTCTCACTGTGTCCCCTTTGACACGCGATGGTCGGCCGGTCGGCCGGTGTCGGTCCACGGATCGACAATGGTCTTGATCTGGCGGGGATTTCCCTGCGACAGGGGTAGGAGGCCGTCGGCGAGGAGTTCGGAGAGCGGGATGACGTCTTCGGCGATGTCGTCCCACCCCACGGTCGCCGCACGCGCCGCGAGAAGGCGTACCGCTTCGGGGATGTCCTCGGCGAAGACGTGGGCGACGGTGCCCACCACCGTGTACTCCCGAAGGGTCCAGGCCAACAGGTCGGCCGGGTACGTCTTCTTCTGCAGCCCGACCGGGACGATCACGGCTCCGGGGCGCGCGACCCCGAGAATCGCCTCCAGGCCCTGCGCGGAACCGCTCACCTCGAAGAGCACGTCCGGATCGAACCCGAGCTCCGCGAGCTGTTCGGCGAGCGGCGCCTCACCGGCGAGCGCCACGGCGGTGGCACCCAGATCCCGGGCCAGCCGCAGACGGTCCTTGTTGAGATCGATCACCAGGACCCGCGCCCCGGTGGCGGCGGCGACGTACGTCAGGAAGGCGCCGATCCCGCCGGCTCCGACGACCACGGCGTCCTGGCCGGAGCGCAGACCGCTGCGCCGGACGGAGTGCACCGCGACGGCCAGCGGCTGGGCCAGTGCCAGCGTGTCGGTGGACAGCCCCGAGTCCGAGACGTCGTGGAGAATGCCGGCCGGCACGGCGGCGTACTGGGCCATGCCTCCGTCGCGGTGGTAGCCGACGGTGTGGTATGAGCGGCACAGGTTGGTGCGTCCGGCCCGGCACATCCGGCAGTCGCCGCACGACACCCCCGCGCCGCAGACGACCGTCGCCCCGGGGACCAGGCCCTCGACCCCCGTACCCGTCCGGGCCACGGTGCCGACGAACTCGTGTCCCAGCACGACGGGAGGAAAGCCGCCGTCGGCGTCCGGCCGGATCATGTGCGGTCCATGGGCGTATTCCGCCGCGTCGCTCCCGCAGATTCCGGCGGCGGAGACTCTGACGAGAACCTCACCGGCGCCGGGTTCGGGAATGGCGACATCCTCGATCCGCAGATCGAGCGGACCGTGGAAAACGGCCGCTTTCATGACCGTCGCCTCACCGATCGGATACATCGTCCACGATTCCTTGGGTGGTGTGACCGGGGAGGTGCGGTATCTCGATCTGCACGGCCTGACGGTCCGCGATCATGTGGTCGGTCCATGTGCGCAACACCGCGACATGCGCGGGGTGATCGAGGTACGCGTGCAGGCTCTCGGCGTCGTCGACGGCCGAGACGACCGCGAAGTCGGCGCCGCCCGGCCGCAGACGCAGATTCCGGCCGCAGCTGTAGAAACGGAGCATGTGGAGTTTCGACGCCATTTCCTTGAGTTCACGCGTCAGTGCTTCGACGGACGACTCGGGAACGCCGTCTTTCCACGTGAACGTGACCGTATGAAGAATCATGAAATCTCTGCCCTCTCCTGCCTTCCGCGGACGCTTTTCCTCCGCGGACACCCCCGAGTCACGAGCACGGGACAGTCGCTGTCCGGTCCGCTCCGCGGCACGCGTGGTTCCGGTGCGTGGTTCCGGTGCGGGGATCGGACGACTTCCGCCGGGCATGCCGGCGGTCGCCGCCACCGCGCGGCTCGCATCCTCAGGACCGGCCCGGTCTCTTCGGGTGGTAGGGCGAGTGTTACGCAGAGTTTTTCGAGTAGTCAATGCTCTTTCGAAAGTTTGCGGTAAAGTCGACGAGCCGCCGCGGTATGGCTACGATGGCGAGGTGACGAGGGGAACCCAGACACGCGTCGAGGCGGTCTACGAGAGCCTGCGCGCCGACATCCTGTCCGGTCGGCTGGCGCCCGGCAGCCGCCTGAAATTCCCGGAGTTGGGGGAGCGGTACGGGGTCAGCGTGGGCGCGGCCCGCGAGGCGCTGACCCGGCTGACCTCGGAAGGCTTCGTCCTTGCCCAGCCACGGCACGGGTACCAGGTCAGGCCGCTGACCCAGGCCGACCTCATCGAGCTGACCGACGCACGCCTGGAGATCGAGGCGCTGGTCTTCCGGCGTTCCGTCCAGGACGGCGACATGCGCTGGGAGTCCGAGGTCGTGGCAGCGCATCACGTGCTGGAACGGACCCCGCTCATCGCCGAAGGGGAACCGCCGCAGGTCACGGAGGGCTGGTCGGCCGCGCACGCGCACTTCCACCTGGCCCTGCTCGCCGGCTGCCGGAACGGCAGGCTGCTCTCCCTCGCCCAGCAGTTGCGCGGTGAGGCCGAGTTGTACCGCCGCTGGTCGGTCAGCATGGGTAGCGAACCGGACCGGGATCTCGCCGCGGACCATCGCGAACTCATGGAAGCCGCTGTCGCGCGGGATGCCGGGCTGGCCTCCGACCGGCTCCGCCGGCACATCTCCCATACGACCCGGCTGCTGCTCGCGTTCGCCCGGGAAGCGGAGCGGACCGACGCCGCCGACGCCTCCTGACGGGCCGCGCCCTCGCCCGATTCGGCTCACCGGCAGGCGAGACGCCGGCGACGGGCTTCAACTGACCTTTTCTGCAGAAAAATCCGCTTCTTTCGCCGGGCTTCGTCCCCCGTCGCCCCTCCCGTCACCGGCTCAACTTGACCGTCCCCGGGGGCGGGGCCAAAATCCCACACACCCGTGCGAACGATGTTCGCTCCCCCACGTCGGGTTCTCACTTCGTGCCGCCACGCCAGAAGGTTGACCTACGTGAAGAACCGCTGCCTCATCTGTTCCATGGCTCTTGTGTCCTCCGTCGCGCTCGGCGGTTGCGGCATGTTGCCGGGCGGGGGTGGCGGCACCACCACGGTCACCGTCTGGCTGATGAAGGACAGCGTCTCGGACGACTTCCTCAAGCGCTTCGTCACCGACTACGAGAAGGAACACCCGTCCGTCGAGCTGGACATCAAGATCCAGGAGTGGACCGGGATCGGGCAGAAGGTGCTCGGCGCACTGGCGGGTGACGACACACCGGACGTGATCGAGGTCGGCAACACCCAGGTCGCCCAGTACGCGGAGACCAGGAATCTGCGCGACCTCACCCTGGAATCGGTACGGGACCTGGGCAGCGAGGACTGGCTGCCGGGCCTCGCCGATCCGGGCAGCATCAACGGCGCGCAGTTCGGCATCCCCTGGTACGCGGCCAACCGGATCGTGATCTACAACAAGGACCTGTTCGCGCTCGCCGGGATCAAGAAGCCGCCGAAAACCCGCCAGCAGTGGCTGGCGGACACCGAGAAGCTGAACCGCGGCGACAACCAGGGCATCTATCTCGCGGGCCAGGACTGGTACACCCTCGCCGGCTTCATCTGGGACGAGCACGGCGAACTCGCCGTCGAAGCGGGCGGCGAATTCCAGGGCGCCATCGACTCGCCCGCAGCGCTCAAGGGCATGGCCTTCTACAAGGACCTGCAGTCGCTGGGCGACGGGCCGAAGAACTCCGACGAGGCGAAGCCCCCGCAGGCCGAACTCTTCGCCAAGGGCGACATCGCCCAGATCATCAGCACCCCCAACGCGGCGCGGATCATCGAGGAGCGCAATCCCGAACTCAAGGGAAAGCTCGGCTTCTTCCCCATCCCCGGCAAGACCGCGGACAAGCCCGGTGCCGTGTTCACCGGCGGATCCGACCTGATCGTGCCGAAGAAGTCGAGCCACCACTCGGCCGCCGTCGAGGTCGTCACGGCGCTGGCGGGCCAGAAATGGCAGACCGATCTCGCCAGGACCATGAGCTACGTACCGAACAAGGCGTCCCTCGCCGGGGTCATCGGCGGCGACGAGAGCACGGCGGCGATGGCCGCCGGCGCGGCACAGGGCCGGGCCACCCCGAACTCACCGCAGTGGGCGAGTGTGGAGGCCGACAACCCGATCAAGCCGTACATGACGGCCGTGCTGGAGGGCAAGGACCCGGAGGAGGAGGCGAAGGCCGCCGCGCAGCGCATCTCGGCGGCGCTCGCCTCCGGCTGAGCCACGCGCCGCGCGGGGCGCCGAACACCCTGGGGGCCGGCCCTTCCCGCCGTCCCCGCCGTGCCCGCCGTGCCCCGTGCCGTTCCGCCGTACGGTGACGGGTGACTTGGCGTCAGCCCGTGCCCCGATCGCTCACTGCCGGCCACGGGGACTTCGCGTCAGCCCGTGGCCCGATCGCTCACTGCCGGGCACGGTCCGGGCATGGTGCCGGGCCCGGCCGTCCGGGCCGGGGCGTGCTGCCGGGGGTGGTTCGGGCCGGGTGCGGGGCGGGCCGGTCCGCCGGGTGGCTCGGGAGATCGTGTCGGCCGTGGCCCGCCCGCCTGCCGCCCGGCGCCCCCCGGGGGGGCAGGCCGTCCCGGCCATTCAGCCGCCCCACATCCGCTCTCCGCCATGCGGTCATGTCGAATCCAGCCGGCCACGGAAGAAACAGGGTGTCGGGCCACGCGGCAGCGTGAGCCCCGGCCCCTGCCTCTCCCACCGGCACAGGAGTCAGCCATGTCCCTCATCGCCCCCGCTCCGCTCACCGCCCCCACCACCGCCCCCGGCGCCGAGCCCCGCTATGTGGTCTCCCTCGCCCGCGACCAGGAGGACATACGGGCCGCGCAGCGGCTGCGTCACCTGGTCTTCGCCGGAGAGATGGGGGCCAGGCTCGACAGCCCCGAGCCCGGCCTGGACATCGACGCCTTCGACGCCTACTGCGACCACCTGCTGGTGCGGGAGGAGCGCACCGGTGAGGTCGTCGGAACGTACCGGCTGCTGCCGCCCGACCGCGCCCGCGCCGCCGGACGGATCTACTCCGACAGCGAATTCGACCTCTCCCGGCTCGGCCCGGTCCGCCACGACCTGGTGGAGGTCGGCCGTTCCTGCGTCCACCCCCTGCACCGCACCGGCGCTGTCATCGCCCTCATCTGGGCCGGGCTCGCCCGCTACATGACCGTCGGCGGGTACGAGTGGCTGGCGGGCTGCTGCTCCATCCCGCTCGCCGACGGCGGCGCCCTGGCATCCGCGACCTGGAACACTGTCAAGGACAACCACCTCGCCCCCGAGGAGTACTGGGTGACCCCGCACCGCCTCTGGACCCCGGTGAGCGCCGCCGCCGCGACCCCGTCCGAACTGCCGCCGCTGCTGCGCGGTTACCTCCGGCTCGGCGCCTGGGTCTGCGGAGCGCCCGCGCACGACCCGGAGTTCGGCGTCGCCGACCTGTACGTACTGCTGTCGATGCGCCGCGCCAACCCCCGCTACCTGCGGCACTTCCTCTCCCTCGCGCCGGGCGCGTGAGCGCCTGGCTGCCCGCCGCGCCCTGCACCCCGCAGGACTGCGGCACACACGACGGTCCCAGGGCCGGGGCGGCGGCCGCGGGCGTCCGGCTGGTGACGGGGATCGCCGTCGTCCTGGCCGGAGTGCTGCTGACACCGCTCGTGGCACTGCTCGGCGCGACGGTACGGGACCGGCTGACCCGGCGCTGGGCACGGACGGTGCTCCGGGCCTTCGGCCTGCGGGTCCGGGTGACCGGGGAGCCGGAGCCGCGCCGGGGGCCCGGGGTGCTTGTCGTCGCCAACCACATCTCCTGGCTGGACATACCGCTGCTGGCCGCGGTCCTCCCGGGCCGGATGCTGGCCAAGAGCGAGATACGGCGCTGGCCGGTGCTGGGCGCGCTGGCCGCCCGGGGCGGCACGCTGTTCGTGGAGCGCGAGCGGCTGCGGGCGCTGCCCGGCACCGTACGGTCGCTCAGCGCCGCGCTGAGCGCCGGTTCGCGGGTGGTCGTCTTTCCCGAGGCGGTCACCTGGTGCGGGCGCGAACAGGGCCGGTTCACCACGGCCGTCTTCCAGGCCGCACTGGACGCGGGCACGGCCGTCAGGCCCGTACACCTCGCCTTCCGCGCACCGGACGGGCGGCTCTCGGGCGCCCCGGCGTTCGTCGGGGACGACACCCTGCCCGCCTCCCTGTGGCGGGTGGCGGCGGCCGGCGGGCTCACCGCGGAGATCACGGTCCTGCCGCTGATCCCCGCCGGGCGCCACACCGACCGCCGCGCGCTGGCCCGGGCGGCGGAGAAAACCGTCGCCCGGACCGCCGTCGCCCGGACCGCCGCTCAGACCCCCGCTGCCCGGACCGCCGCTCAGACCACCGTCGCGAGCGACAGCGCGAAGCGTCCCGCCTCGTCGGTCCACCAGTGCGTCAACGTCATTCCCGCAGATGCCAGTTCGGCGCGCACACCCTCCTGACGGAATTTCGCCGACACCTCCGTACGCACCTCCTCGCCGGCCTCGAAGTGCGCCACCAGATCCAGTTCGCGGACCTTGACGGTCAGGGCCCGGCGCGCCCGCAGCCGCATCTCGATCCACTCCCGCTCCGGATCCCAGCGGGCCACATGGTCGAAATCGTCCAGCTCGAAGTCCGCGCCGAGCTCCCGGTTGATGACCGTGAGGACGTTCTTGTTGAACGCGGCCGTCACTCCGGCCGCGTCGTCGTAGGCCTTGACCAGTACGGACCCGTCCTTCACCAGATCCGTTCCGAGCAGCAGCGCGTCGCCCGGCGCCAGCAGCGCCCGCACCGACGACAGGAAGGCCGCGCGCTCGGCGGGCAGCAGATTGCCGACCGTCCCGCCCAGGAACGCGACCAGCCGGGGGCCCGGCGTGTCCGGCAGTTCGAGACCGGCGGTGAAATCGGCGATCAGCGCGTGCACCTGGAGCGCCGGATGCTCCGCCAGCAGCCCTTCGGCGGCCCCGGCCAGCGCGCTCTCGCTCACGTCGACCGGCACGTAACTGTGCAGCCCGGTCAGCGCGTCGAGCAGATGACGGGTCTTCTCGGAGGAGCCGGACCCCAGCTCGATCAGGGTGCGCGCCCCGGTCGACGCCGCGATCTCCGAGGCGCGGGCGATCAGGATCTCCCGCTCCGCGCGGGTCGGGTAGTACTCCGGCAGCCGGGTGATCTCCTCGAACAGTTCGCTGCCCCGGGCGTCGTAGAACCACTTGGGCGGCAGCATCCTCGGTGTACGGGTCAGCCCCTGGAGCACATCGGCGCGCAGCGCGGCGCCGGTGGCGTTCTCGGGCAGGGTGCGGGTCAGCAGGTACGGGCTCACGCGGGGGGCTCCTTGAGGGGAGAGAGCGACACGTCGGTGCGGGTCACCACCAGCAGACTGCGGTCGGGGACTTCGCGCCAGCGCGGATCGTCGTCGTACGGCTCGGAGGCCACCACGGAACCGCTGCCCGGCCCGGCGAGATACCAGAGCGTGTCGCCCCAGGCGGTCGCCGCGATGCGCTCGCCGTCGGTGACCAGCAGATTGAGCCGGGACGCGGGGGCGGCGGCCGCCACGTCGAGGACGGTGCCGGACAGGGCCTCGCCGAGCGAATCCCCGGCCCGCAGCCGGTGCAGCAGCAGCGCCCACACCAGCGCGGAATCGTTGCGGGCCGCCAGGGACAGCAGTTCCCCGGCGGGGAGCGTCGTCGCCAGTTCCGCGAGGCTCCCGGGCCAGCCGCCGACCGAGCCGTTGTGGCTGAACAGCCACGGACCGGCGGCGAAGGGCGCCGCGGCCGCCTCACCGTCGGCGCCCGGCACGGTGGCGTCCCGTACCGCCGCGAGCAGCGCTCCGGTACGGATCACCCGGGCCAGATCGGTGAGGCCGAGGTCGGCCCAGATGGGGCCGGGGCGCCGGTACCGCGCGGGCACCGGATCACCCTCGGCGTACCAGCCGACCCCGAAGCCGTCCGCGTTGACGGTCCCGTGGTGCTGCCGGCGCGGCGCCCACGACTGCCGGTACAGCGCGTGCGGCGGTGCGATCAGCAGCTCGCCCATCGCCACAGGGGGTCCCAGGTAAGCGATATGACGGCACATCAGAGATCCCTGGCGGTACGGAAGCCGGAGAAGATCTGACGGCGGACCGGCAGGTCCCAGTTGCGGAACGTCCCGCGACAGGCGACCGGGTCCACCGCGAACGACCCGCCCCGCAGCACCTTGTGCGCACCGCCGAAGAACACCTCGGAGTACTCGCGGTACGGAAAGGCCACGAAGCCCGGATAGGGCAGGAAGTCACTCGACGTCCACTCCCAGACATCCCCGAGCAACTGCCGCACGCCGAGCGGCGACGCGCCCTCGGGATAGCTTCCGGCGGGGGCCGGCTGGAGATGGCGCTGGCCGAGATTGGCCCGCTCCTCGGTCGGGTCCTCGTCACCCCACGGATGGCGCAGCGAGCGCCCGGAGACGGGATCGTGCCGGGCGGCCTTCTCCCACTCCTCCTCGGTGGGCAGCCGCCGCCCCGCCCAGCGGGCGTACGCGTCGGCCTCGTACCAGCTCACATGCAGCACCGGTTCGTCCGCCGGGACCGGCTCCGGCGCGCCGAAGCGGCGGCGCAGCCACTGGCCGCCCTCCCGCCGCCAGAACAGCGGCGCGCCGATGCCGTGCTCGCGGATCTGGTCCCAGCCCTCGGGGGCCCACCACCGCTCGTCCGTGTAGCCGCCGTCGTCGATGAAGTGCTGGTAGTCGCCGTTGGTCACCGGCACGGTGTCGATGAAGAAGGCCGGGACGAGCCGCTGGTGCGCCGGGCGTTCGTTGTCCAGCGCCCAGGGCTCCGAGGACGTGCCCATCATGAACGACCCGGCCGGGACGAGGACTTCGGCGGGCAGCCCCCGGGTGTCGCCGGCCGGTGGCGGGGGAGCGGTCAGCGCGGCCGGGCCCCGCCGCAACTGGTGCGTGATGAGCATCGTCTCGTCGTGCTGCTGCTCGTGCTGGGCGATCATCCCGAACGCGAACCCCGCGTCCAGCAGCGGACCGCCGTGCAGCGGGCTGCGTTCGATGACGTCCAGGACCCGGCCCCGTACGTCGGAGGCGTACGCCCGCGCCTCGGCGGGCGGCAGCAGCGGCAGCGTGGGCCGTGCGGACCGCGGATGCTCGAACGCGTCGTACACCGAGTCGATCTCGGGGCGGATCGCGGCGCGGCCGCCGACGGTCCGCAGCAGCCACTGCTCCTCCTGATTGCCGATGTGCGCCAGATCCCAGACCAGCGGCGACATCAGGGGCGAGTGCTGCGCGGTCAGATCGTGGTCGTCGACACAGGAGGTCAGCAGAGCGGTACGGTCCCGGGCCGCCGTCAGGGACTCGACGGCGCGCCGCCTGAGCTGTTCGGTGGGTACGTCGGGAGTCGCGGTCGTCCGGGCATCGGTCGCCTCGTCGGGCTGGTCGGTCATGAGAGGAGATCCTTCCCGGTGACGGGGGCGCGCAGATCGTCGGCGGGGCAGCGGCCCCGCAGGACATAGCGGTCGTTGAAGGCCGCGACCGCTTCCCGCACAGCCGGGGTGGCACCGAGGCGCGGAAGCGCTTCCTGGGCGACGGCGAAACAGGCCGTCGCGGCGGCGTGCAGCTCGGGATCGGCCAGGCCGTGCCGCGCGGCGTTGACCCAGAGCTGATTGCGGGGCGCCGGCAGCGCCCCCGCGGTCTCGGCGAGTGCCTTGACCGTGCGGTAGGCGGTCTCCGACGCCTCCGGATCGTCGAACAGCGCGGTGGTGACGGCGAGCGGCACCATCCAGCCGTCCGCCCCGCGCTGCGCGTCGATCATCCGCAACTCCAGATGCCCGCGCGGCCGGACCGGCGGGAAGAGCGTGGTGAGGTGGTACGCGAGATCGGAACGGGACGGCGGCCGCGGCAGCCCCGACCGGATCCAGTCCCGGAAGCTCAGACCCTCCGGCACGGCCCAGGGCCCCTTGGCCGCCCGGATACACATCACCGGAGCGTCCAGCGCGTGCGCGGTCCACGCGCCTCGTGGCTCGCGCCGCGCGGGCGGTGCGGCGGTGCGCGCCGGGTCCAGCTGAGCCCACATCGCCTGCCGCGTGGAGCGCCAGCCGGTCCGCCCGCCGTTGCGCAGGGGCGAATTGGCGAACGCGGCGACCAGCACCGCGCCCAGCAGGTGGGCGAGCTGCCAGCGCCGCCCGTAGCCCAGCGGCCCCGGCTCCTCGTGCCCCGCGTCCAGGCAGACCTGGATGGAGGCCGTCGTCCGCATCATGGCCCGCCCGGCCGGACCGATCCGGTCCAGGTAGGTCTCCATCGCGTCGTAGCGCGGCTCACGCAGCATCCGGTGCGGGGTGTGCCAGGGGTCCTGGCCGAGGCCGGTGAGCCGGAGTCCCGCCGTACGCAGCGCGCCGCGTACGGCGTCCAGGTCGGCGGCGGTGGAGGTCACGCACTCCATCAATGACGCGGCGGGCTGCGAGCTGAGCTCCAGCTGACCGCCGGGTTCGAAGGTGAGTGACGATGTCAGGCGCAGGGTCCGCAGGCCGTCGAACGCCTCTCTGAGGCGGTGGGCCGGGACCGGTCGTTCGGGGGATCGCAGATCATGGACGAGCCATTCGAGTTCGACGCCCACGGTGCGCGGTGGACCCGTCTTGAAACAGATGCCGTGCACCAGGTGCTCGGCCTCGTCCTCGCCGATCGCTGATCCGTCGTCGCTGAACACGTCGGATGGCATGGCCGGATCCTCCTGTCGAAGACCGTGACCGGACTCCGCCCCGGGGTCGGGGGGAGCGCTTCGTCCAACCTAAAGCCACTCGTGCCGCTACGCACAAGAGTGCCCTTACGGTCACCTTTTCATCAGTAATCCGTTTGCCCGGCGCGACACCCGTGACGCACGATGCGGAGCATGAGTGCGCGCTTGCGGGGGATCGCGAAGGAAACCGAGGAGATCGTCCGAACGGGGAGCTACCGCTGCCCGGAGGGCCGGCGGGTGGTGATCGGACCGGCTCTGGACGCGGCGCTGGCCGGAACCCGGATGTACGGCCCCGACCCGGTGCCGGTCACCCCGGACGCGGACCGCCCGGACACGGAGAGTGGTAGGCAGCGCTCAACGGTCATCGAGGTCACCGGCGAGTCCAGTCTGGCGGCGGCGGCCCGTTTGACCATGGCCGGTCCTGGCGCCGTGGCCGTCCTCGCCTTCGCCTCCGCGCGCAACCCCGGCGGCGGGTACCTGAACGGCGCGCAGGCCCAGGAGGAGGCGCTCTGCCGGGCCTCCGCCCTGTACGCCACGCTGTTGCGCGCGCCAGGGTTCTACGCGCACCACCGCGCGGACCGGGACGTGTTCTACACCGACCGGGTGATCCACTCACCGGGCGTGCCGGTCTTCCGCGACGACCGGGGCCGGCTGCTCGGCACCCCGTTCCACGTCGGCTTCCTCACCTCGCCCGCGCCGAACGCGGGGGTGATCGCGCGGAACGCGCCCGGCGCGGTCCACCGGATCCCCGCCGTTCTCGCCGCCCGCGCCGAACGGGTACTGGAGACGGCCGCGGCGTGCGGTTACCGGCGGCTGGTGCTGGGCGCCTGGGGCTGCGGGGTCTTCGGCAACGACCCGGCGCGGGTCGCGGACGCCTTCCGGGCGCTGCTCACCGGCGTCGGACGGTTCGCGGGCCACTTCGACGAGGTGGTCTTCGCCGTACTGGACCGGACGGCGGGCGCGACCACGCTCGGCGCGTTCCGGCTGGCCTTCGCCGGGCAGCTCCAGCCGTAGGCCCGCCCCCCGGCCGCCGTGAGGCCGCCGTGAGGCGGCCGGGGGGCGGTCACCAGGGCGTCCCGTGCCGCTCCCCGCGAGCGTCGCCCCCGTCGCACAGGCGTATCGCCGGTCGCGGCATCAGCTCCAGCCGTACAGCTCCTTGAGCCGGTTCACGACCAGGTTGAAGCGTCCCCGGTCCAGGGCGCACGCCTCGCGCCGCATGCCTTTCTCGTGGACCCGCAGCACCCGGTCGACGGCCACCCAGGACTCGCGGCCCGCGCGGTCCCACGGCCCCACCCCGAGCGGCACCCACTCCCGGTCGCGGTCGTGGCGCTTGCTGGACAGCTGTACGGCGAGCAGCGTGCCGGCCGCCTCCCGGGCGACCACCAGTACCGGACGGTCCTTGCCCCGGCCGTCGTTCTCCTCGAAGGGCACCCAGGTCCAGACGATCTCGCCGGGGTCGGGGTCGCCGTCGTGCTCCGGGGCGTACGAGGTGCGGACCGGGCCCGCCCGGCGGGCCTCGGCCTCGGTCGTCGCGGTCGGCCCGCTCCGGCCGGGCAGGTCTTCGTCGGCGTGGTCGTGCGTGCTGGGAGAGAAGGTCATGCGCATGACGTTAGAACCTGCCCGATCCGGCGCGCGGAGCGGGTCGCGGTACGAGACGCGCGGTCCCGCATGTCCTTCGGGGGCGCCTTCGGGGGCGATGGGGTGAGATGGGGACGCGGTACGCGCCGCAGACCCCCGGGGCGCGGCCGGCGACATGCGCGGGCACCGGAGGGTGGCTACCGTCGCCGCATGACTACCGTTCCGCAGCGCTTCGAGATCCTGCTGGTCGCCCCCGAGGGCCACGACGGCACGTTCGCGTCGTCGCACGCCCTGCGCTCGGCCGTCGTCGAGGCCACCGGCGACACGGGAGAGTCCGGCTACCCGCGCTACGCGGGCAACGGCATGGTGGCCGACATCGACCCGGAGACGCGCACGGTCGAAGGACTGCTGATCGACGGCTACGAAGTGGACTACGGCCTGTCGGTGCGCGTGGTGGACGTACCGGTGGCCTGACGGCCTGCCCCCCGCGCCGTCGACACCTCGCTCCCTGGGCCCCGCCCCTCGGCCTCCTCGGCGCGTCCGCCGCTGACGCCCGTTGACAGCGATCGGCGCGCGGCAGAGACTCGGCTCCACCTGGTGAACCAACGTTCACCGGAAGCGCCGCGCCGCGCCGGCGGGGCGCGGGAGAGAAGCCGGAGATCCGATGAGCATTCGCGACGTCTACATCGTCGACGCCGTCCGCACCCCGATCGGGAAATTCGGGGGCGCCCTCTCCTCCGTACGCCCCGACGACCTCGCCGCCCACGTGGTGCGGTCACTCGTGGGACGCTCGCCGGACCTCGATCCGGCCAGGATCGACGACGTGGTCCTCGGGGACGCGAACGGCGCGGGCGAGGACAACCGCGACGTGGCCCGCATGGCGGTCCTGCTGGCCGGACTGCCGGTCTCCGTGCCGGGAGTGACCGTCAACCGTCTCTGCGGCTCCGGCCTCGAAGCCGTCATCCAGGCCGCCCGCGCGGTCGCCCTCGGCGACGCCTCCGTCGTCGTGGCGGGCGGTGTCGAGTCGATGTCGCGGGCGCCCTGGGTCATGCGGAAACCGGAACGCGCCTTCCCGGCCGGGCACGAGCAGCTCCACTCGACCACCCTGGGCTGGCGGATGACCAACCCGGAGATGCCCGCCGAATGGACCGTCGCGCTCGGCGAGGGCGCCGAACTCATCGCGGACAAGCACGCCATCAGCCGCGTGGAGCAGGACGCCTTCGCGCTCGCCAGCCACCGCAAGGCCGCCGGGGCGTGGGCCTCGGGACTCTACGACGTCGAGGTCGTCCCGTACGACGGTGCGGAGCTGACCCGCGACGAATGCGTCCGCGACAACACCTCGATGGAGGCCCTCGCCCGGCTGCGTCCGGCCTTCCGTACCGACGGGACGGTGACGGCCGGGAACGCCTCACCCCTCAACGACGGCGCCGCCGCCCTGCTCCTCGTGGACGAGGCCGGGCTGCGCGAGACCGGCCGGGAACCGCTCGCCCGGATCAGGGCCTCAGCGGTCACCGGCATCGAGCCGCAGCTCTTCGGCCTCGGCCCGGTGGAGGCGGTCCAGCGCGCCCTCGGCAAGGCCGGCCGCACCTTCGCCGACCTCACCACGTTCGAACTCAACGAGGCGTTCGCCGCACAGGCGCTGGGCTGCCTGGCCGCATGGCCCGACCTCGACCCGGCCCTGGTCAACCCGCGCGGCGGAGCCATCGCCCTGGGCCACCCCCTGGGTGCCTCCGGCGCTCGCCTCGCCGGGTCGGTCGCCCATCAACTCGCCGCGGCGGGCTCCGGTACGGGTGTCGCGGCGCTCTGTATCGGCGTGGGTCAGGGCCTCGCGCTCGTCCTCGAACGCTGACGGCCCGTCCGGCCGCCGCCCGAAGACCTCAGCCGGCGTCCCCGGCCGCCTTGGCGTCCGCCTCGGCGACCGACTTGCGCACGTCGTCCATGTCCAGCGCGCGCGCCTGGCCGATCACGTCCTCCAGGGCCGCCTCGGGCAGCGCGCCGGGCTGGGCGAAGATCGCGACATTGTCCCGGACGATCATCAGCGTGGGAATCGAGGTGATCTCGAACGCGGCCGCCAGCTCCTGCTGCGCCTCCGTGTCGACCTTGGCGAAGACCAGGTCCCCGTGACGCTCCGAGGCCTTCTCGTAGACCGGGGCGAACTGACGGCACGGACCGCACCAGGAAGCCCAGAAGTCGATCAGGACGAAGTCGTTCTCCGACACGGTCCGGTCGAAGTTCTCCTTGGTGAGTTCCATCGTGGCCATTGCCTGATACCTCTTCCTCGTCTGCGGGTGAAGCCGCCTGGTGGAACGGTGTGCGCCACCGCGGTATTCCTCGCCCGTTCCCCGCGATCGTGTGGCCATGTGCGGCGGCCCGTACAAGACTGATCGCATGACGGAAGCGATGGAGTACGACGTGGTGGTGCTGGGCGCGGGACCGGTCGGGGAGAACGTCGCCGACCGGGCCAGGGCCGCCGGGCTGAGCGTGGCGGTCGTGGAGAGCGAACTGATCGGCGGCGAGTGTTCCTACTGGGCCTGCATGCCCAGCAAGGCCCTGCTGCGCCCGGCCATCGCGCGCGCGGAGGCCCGCCGCGTGCCGGGCCTGCGCCGGTCCGTGCGGGGGCCGCTCGACGCCCCGGCCGTGCTCGCCAACCGCGACGCGTTCACCTCGCACTGGAAGGACGACGGCCAGGTCGCCTGGCTCGACGGCCTCGGTGCCCATATCCACCGGGGACACGGGCGGCTGGACGGGACGAAGAAGGTCACCGTCACCGGCGCCGGTGGCGAGCGGCGGACACTGACCGCGCGTCACGCCGTCGCCGTCTGCACGGGCAGCCGGGCCCTCCTTCCCGACCTGCCGGGACTCGCCGGCGCCAGCCCCTGGACGAGCCGGGAGGCGACCAGCTCCCAGCAGGTCCCGGACCGGCTGGTGGTGGTCGGCGGGGGAGTCGTGGGCGTGGAGATGGCCACCGCGTGGCGGGCGCTCGGCTCCGAGGTCACGCTGCTCGTCCGGGGCGGCGGCCTGCTGCCGAAGATGGAGCCCTTCGCCGGTGAGCTGGTCGCCGAGGCACTGACGGAAGCGGGCGCCACCGTCCGTACGGGTGTCTCGGTCAGCGCGGTCGAACGCGACGGAGGCACCGGCCCCGTGACGGTCGTGCTGGACGGCGGCGAGCGGATCGAGGCCGACGAGGTGCTCTTCGCCACCGGCCGCGCGCCGCGCACGGACGACCTCGGCATGGAGTCGGTCGGCCTCGAAGCGGGCTCCTGGCTCACGGTCGACGACAGCTGCCGGGTCGAGGGCAGCGACTGGCTCTACGCGGTCGGCGACGTGAACCACCGCGCCCTCCTCACCCACCAGGGCAAGTACCAGGGCCGGATCGCGGGCGCCGCCATCGCGGCCAGGGCCGCGGGCGTACCCGTACTGGAGACCGACCCGTGGGGCGCCCACGCCGCCACCGCCGACCACGCGGCCGTCCCGCAGGTCGTCTTCACCGACCCGGAGGTCGCCTCGGTCGGCCTGAGCCTCGCCGAGGCCGAAGCGGCCGGCCACCGTGTCCGCGCGGTCGACTACGACCTGGGCGCCGTCGCGGGAGCGAGCCTCTACGCCGACGGCTACCGAGGCCGCGCCCGCATGATCGTCGACCTCGACCGCGAGATCCTGCGCGGCGTCACCTTCGTCGGCCCGGCCGTCGGAGAGATGCTCCAGTCCGCCACGATCGCGGTCGTCGGCGAGGTCCCCGTCGACCGCCTGTGGCACGCCGTCCCGGCCTATCCGACGATCAGCGAGATCTGGCTGCGGCTGCTGGAGACGTACCGCGGTTAGGGACGGACGGCGGCCCGCACAGCCCGTTGACAAGCACGACGGCGGCTTCCGGCCGGCGGCGGGACAACGGCACGGCCACCGCCGGGACGGCCAACGGGAGGAAGAGGTCCAGAACCAGGGAGGCCGTGGTCGCGTCCCAGAACCCGTAGCCGGCGGCGGCGAGCGAACCCCACAGAGCCACGTCGCCGCACACAGGAGGATGTCCTCTGGATGTGTCATCTGTCCGGGTCGATTTGGTGTCCGTCACAGCGGAACAAGCTCAGTGGTGCAGACAGCCGAACGTGGCCCCGGGAGAGGCCCCTGCGATCGTGTGTCCCATGGGTGAACTGGTGGAGCGGGTCGATGAACAGGACCACGTCGTGGCGGTCGTCGACCGTGGAGAGGCAATTCGGGAGCGCTGGCCGCACCGCATCGCGACAATCGTGTGCCGCAGCGGCGATGGACGGATCCTCGTACACCGTCGCCCGGACGATGTATCCCGCTTCCCGGGGCAGTTCAACTGGATGCTCGGTGGCGCCGTCGACGTCGGCGAGTCGTACGAGGAAGCCGCGGCCAGGGAACTGGCGGAGGAGCTCGGGGTCCACGCTGATCCCCGCTTCGTGCTCAAGTTCCTGTGCGACGGTGTGATCAGCCCCTACTGGCTGGGCCTTCATGAAGCCGTGATCACAGCACCAGTTCAACCTGACCCCCAGGAAGTCGCCTGGTTCGACTGGCTGACAGAGACCGAACTCGAAGAGATCGTCCGCCGTTCCGAGTTCGTCCCGGATGCCCGCGAGGCATTCGACCGATATCGAGCGATGCTGTAACCGCCGCGCGCCTGCGCGATCGCCGTCCACCCTCCCTTGGGATCGCAGGGAACGTAGACCCGATAGCCATGGGCGTTCGCCCGGGTGGCCACCGACTTGGCCGGCGCGGACCTGCCCATACCGATGATCCCGGCCAAGACGGCGTTCGGATTCGTGAAGCCCTCGATCCGCCCATTGCTGGAGAGCGAGACCGGGTCGTCGTAGGCGGTGGGGCCATCCTGGTTGACGGTCTTCGTCGTGAACGGGTCGCTGACCGAAGCCACTTCGCCGGAGGAGGCCCGCAGCTGATTCAGCGCCCCTCGACATCGGCCCGGTGTGACTTACCGAGGTTGTCCTCGCCGGGGGCGCGCAGCACCACGCGTGCGCCGGCGTTCTCCGCGTTGGCGGCCGGGAAGCGGTCCTCCAACAGGTCGAACGCCTTCTGTGCCTCGGTGCCCGGCAAGGAGATCGACGTCGACGCGGTTCCGGAGCGCTGGGAGCTTTCTCGGAAACGTGGCTTTCGATAGCGCCGCAGCGCCGCAGCGCCGCAGCGCCGCAGCGCCGCAGCGCCGCAGCGCCGCAGCGCCGCAGCGCCGCAGCGCCGCAGCGCCGCAGCGCCG
>NZ_JBITDJ010000007.1:0-61471 GCF_044454085.1 Streptomyces sp. NPDC051569 | reverse complement strand
CGCAGCGCCGCAGCGCCGCAGCGCCGCAGCGCCGCAGCGCCGCAGCGCCGCAGCGCCGCAGCGCCGCAGCGCCGCAGCGCCGCAGCGCCGCAGCGCCGCAGCGCCGGGAGCCGGCCGCGGTGCGGTGCTGGCTCCCGACGCTGCACCGCCGCCCCGTGCGGCCCCGCGTCTCCGTGGTCGGAAGCGCGGGGATGCCCAACGTGAGCGAGCCCGAAGGGCGTTACGGTCTCAAGGCCGGGGGCGCCGGGCGGAGGGCATGTGCCGTGTTGTCGTCAGACCGAGAGAGATCCGGCCATGGCGGCGCGGATGACGGGGACGACGCCGCCGTCCACGAGCAGGTCGGTTCCGGTGATGAAGGAGGCGGTGGGGCCGAGGAGGAAGGCGGCGGCGTCGGCGATGTCGGTGGGAGTGCCGAGCCGTCCGGCGCCGGAGTTCTGGACCATGGCACTTATCCGGGCACCGTTCGCGCCCTCAAGCTCTTGCCGGGGTGGGCAAGCAGACTCTCTACCGATGGTGGGCCTCGAAGGCCTCCCTCGTCGCCGAGGCGGTCGTCACCGACGTATTCGCAGGCGACGAGACGACCGCGATCCCCAGTACAGGAGACGTCGTCGCGGATCTGGAGAAGTGGCTCGGAGCCTGCGTACGGGTCTTCACCTCACGCGCCGCGCTCATTCGCGCCCTGACCTCCGCTGCCGCGGACGATCGAGGAGAAGCCCAGCGGCTCTACCAGCGCTTCGCCGGACCTCACCTCGCCGCCGTCGTCGCCCGGCTGCACGAGGGTGTTGAGGCCGGCCAGGTCCGCCGCGACGCGGATGTCGACGCCGCCGCGGACGCGCTCCTCGGCTCCCTGCTCTTCCAGTTGCTCACCAACAACGAGGAACTCGCGGCCGAGCGCACCGCCGGTCTGCTGCGCCTCGTGCTGCCGGGGCTGCTCACGACGTAGCCGGACGGAAGCTGCGCAGAGCCTTGGGCCCGTACGAAGCCGAGGCGGCGGCGCGCCGCCTCGGCCGCGGACTCCGGTCGCCGCTGCCGCACCGGAGATCCCCGAGCCCTCCGGCAGGGTGGTGCTCAGACGAGGAACGACGTGCGCATCCGTTCGCGGTCGACGGCGGCGCCGGCGATGTGGACGGACTCGATCGTGCGGGTGTTGGTGATCGCGTCGAGGGGGTCGGCCGTCAGGACGATGAAGTCGGCGCGCTTGCCCGGTTCCAGGGACCCCCGGTCGGTGAGGCCCAGCATCCGTGCCGGCAGGAGGGTCGATGCCTTGATGGCTTCCAGTGCGGGCATGCCCGCGTCGACCATGGCCTCGATCTCACGGTGTTCGGCGAAGCCCGGGAACTGTGTCAGCACACCGGTGTCGGCCGACATCAGGACGGTGACGCCCGCGTTCACGTAGGTCAGCAGCGAGGCTTCGAGGACCTGGTAGCCCCGGTTGAGGGCTTCCTTCGTCTCGGCCGGGATTCCGGAGAACTGTGTGCGGATGCGCTCCCGTGCCTCGTCGCCGACGGTCTCCGCCAGCAGCGGGTCGTCGAGCCAGCCAAGGTTGTGCTGGAGTCCGCGCTGGATGCTCATCGAGGTGAAGACGAAAGCGCCCGAGTCCCGCAGGAGCGTGAGGAGTTCGTCGTCGGGCCCGGGCTCGCGGACCATGTGGGCGGTGCCGTCCGCGCCCGCCCGGACGACGCCCTTGGCGTCGGCCAGCTCGTAGATGTGCGCGATCGCCTTCTTGCCGTGGCGGTGCGCCTCGTCCACGATCGCTTCGTACACCTCGGGCGCGAGCTTCTGCTTCGTCCCGTTGCGGTCGTCGACCCAGAACTTGATCACGTCCGGGTTCTTGGCGGCGATCTCGCGTACGGTCGCCCTCGCCTCGTCGGGGGTCGACACCTCCCGGATGACGTCGGGCGCGAAGAACGCACCGCCGTTCTCCGCGCCCGGTGTGGGGGCGGCCAGTCCGTTGGACGCGGAGAGCAGGAGCGCGAGTTCCGGGTCGTCCAGGACCCCGGCACGCTGGTCGTCACGTACCGCCAGCTCGATGTCGTCCCGGTCGGTCCCGAGCGACTGGAAAACACTGACACCGTGATAGACGAACCGGCGCAGATGATCGATGACATTGGCGCGATCGAAATGCGCCTTGTCCGTGCCGGTCCCCCTGTAGTAGCCGATATGGCCGTGTGGGTTCACGATCGTCGGCATGACCGTGCGGCCCGCCAGGCTCACCAGGCTCGCACCGTCGGGGATATCGACCTCGCCGTAAGGTCCGGCCGCGACGACCAGCCCGTCCCGCACGACGAGCGCGGCTTCGTCGATCGGCTCTCGCCCGTCACCGACGATCAGCCGGAAACCGTGGAAGACGGTCGACGGAATGGTGCGATTGTTCTGCGCTGCCGTTGTCAATGGTTTTCCCTTCATAGATCTCAACCCCACGACGGAATAGGCCCGTCGATCGCGGAACCGAGTGAGCAATGTGGTCTGTTTTCGCGCCCTGCGTCATAGTTGGCGCATGGACGTAAGGCACCTTCGGTACTTTCTCGCTGTCGCCGAGACGCTGAACTACTCGCGTGCGGCGGAGCGGCTCGTGATGGCCGCCTCTCCCCTGAGCCGCAGCATTCAGCAGTTGGAGTCGGAGCTGGGCGGCCGGCTGTTCGAGCGGGGCACCCGCAAGGTCGAACTCACCCCGCTCGGCGTCGCGTTGATACCGCACGCCGAGAAGACGATCGCCGACATGGATGCCCTGGTCCGCGACATGCGCCGACGCGTGCAGGGCAGCCGCGAGATGGCGATCGGCATGCGCTCGCTTCCGCCCGAAGTGATCCGAGCCGTCGTCGACGACGTCGTCCATGCCACCGATCCGGCGGCCCTGGTACGGCTTGAGCCGATGGAGTCCTTCGACCAGATGGACCAGGTCGCGGGCGGACGGCTCTCGCTGGGGCTGGTGAACCGCCGCTCGGAGGACCGCCGTCTGCACTTCCTGCCGGTGGTCAGGGAGAAGACGGGACTCGCGCTGCCCGACCGACCGGAGTACGCGGGGCTCGACTTCGTCCATCCGAAAGACCTGGCCGGGCTGCGCCTGCTGTTGCAGCCCGGCGTCGAATCCCTCGCTGCCGGGCTCGAACCCTTCCGCGATGCCGCGATCGATGTCGTGCAGACCACCACGAGCATCGTCGGCGGTCTGGCCGCGGTGATCGCCGAGGGGGGCTTCTGCTGCCTCACTCCGGCCAATCCCTCCGCACCGTGGCACCGATTCGTCGCCGGGGACGGCGTTGTGGTCCGTCCCCTGGCCCTTGAGCAGTTCCACTCCATGACGTATCTGTGCTGGCGAACCGACCGCGACAACGCCGACGACCTGGGGCCGTTCATCGCGCTGGCACGCGAGCGCTTTCCCGAGCCGATGAACTTGTGAGGCCCGGACGGGTCAGTCCTCGGTGAGGCCGTACTTCCTGGCGTCCTCGCGGACCTGGGCGACGCCGAGGAAGGAATCGAATCCCATGATGGCGGGGATGCCGACGAGGCGTTCATCAAGGCTCACGCTGGAGCGCTCCTTGGCCAGTACGGAGAAGGCGTCCCGGTAGGCCGCCTGGGCGGCGAGGTGGGAGAGGCCGTAGTAGAGCACCACCGCCGTGCCGTCCGCCTCGTAGTCCTCGGTCGTCAGGCCGGGGAAGTCCGGGGCGACCAGCGGCACCGTGGCCTCACTCCTGAGGCGCTGCTTCTGTTCGGCGTTGAGCACTCCCGCCATGAACAGGCCGTCGGCGCCCGCCTCCTGGTAGGCGAGGAGGCGGTCGATCGCGGCGTCAGGGCCCTCCGCGCCGGCGGAGTCCGTGCGGGCGATGACGAGGAAGTCCTCGGACGCGCGCGCGTCGAGGGCGGCCTTGATTTTGTCCACGGCCCTGCCGACGGGGATCACCCTCGGCTTCGCCGTGACGTGCTTGCCGAACTCGTGGTCCTCGATGTGGGTCGCGGCGGCTCCCGCCCGTTCGAGCAGTCTCACCGACCGGGCCACGTGGAGGGGGTTGCCCCAACCTCCCTCGCCGTCCACGATGATCGGCACCTCGATGATCGAACTCAGCCGGCGCACCTGGTCGGCCATGTCCTCCACACCGATGTAGCCGATGTCCGCCACGCCGTACCGCGTCGCGCCGGTGGCGTAACTGCCGATGTAGGCCGCTTTGAAGTCGAATTCTTTCAGAACGAGCGCCGAGATTCCGTCGTAAATCGACGGAACAATAAGCGGAGCATTCTCGGCGATGATCTGCCTGAGGGTCTTGGCCATAAGATAACTTCCTTTGTCCCTGATACTGATCTGCTGCCGGAGACGGCCTGCCCGCCCACTTGCGGCCGGTGAACGGGCAACTTCGGCATTCGAACCCTACGGGTCACCGGCGCGGCTTTTCCACGGCCAATATCGTCGGCCATCAAGACCTTTCCGGTCTCAATTGACCCTGCTGCCGACGCTCCGGGCGCAGCCGACCGAGGTGGTCGGCCGCCCCGGACCGCGGTGGGCCCGGAGGACGTGGTGTTCCGGTCAGCTTGTCGCGCCGACCTGGTCCGATCCGGGTGCGGGGGCTTCGGCGGGCTCGTCGAGGGACTTGCTCCCGCGCATCAGCAGGGTGACGACGAGGGCGGCGGCGAGGGTCACGACGACGAAGCCGATGGACAGTCTCCAGGCTTCTTCGGTGGGCGCGGTGGTCTTGGGGACCACCGAGGACGCCAGGAGCAGGGAGACCACGGAGGTGCCGACCGCGACGAAGATCGTGCGGGAGACCGAGTAGACCAGTCCGATCGCCTCACCGGTGTTGCGGGCGGGCACGGCCTCGATGATCACGTTCGGAAGGCCGGCCAGGACGAAGCCGCCGCCGATGGCCGAGACGGTCGAGGCCACGATGACGAGGGGGAGGTTACCGAAGACCACCAGCAGCATCGCGAAACCGACGATGGACACGACGACGCCGACGGCCAGGGTGACTCTGGCGCCGTACTTCGCCGCCAGGCGCCCGGCGGAGGGCGAGAGGCCGAAGCTGGCGCCCGCGCCGATCAGCCCGTACGCCCCGGCCGCCGTGGCGCTCAGGCCCAGACCGACGGGCAGCAGTTCGGGGCTCTGCATCAGGATCGGGATCAGCAGAGAACCGGCGGCCATGGAGCCCGCGGCGACCAGTGCCGTCGCGAGCAGGCACAGGACCAGCGCACGCCGGCGGAACAGCCGCAGATTGAACATCGGGGACTCGACGCGCAGCTCGTACACCACCCAGAAGACCGCCAGGACAAGGCCCGCCGCGATGAACGCCATGACGAGTCCATCACCCCAGCCGTCGTTCTTGGTCCGGGTGAAACCGTAGAGAATCGAGGCCACGGCCGGTGCCAGGAGCACGCCCCCCAGCCAGTCGATGCGCGTGCCGTCCCGGGGCGGCACGACGGATTTCGGCAGCACCCCGACGGCGACGGCGATCGAAGCCACCGCGAGCAGGGCGGAGGTCAGGAACATGTAGCGCCAGGTGCCGCCGTCGATGATGACGCCCCCGACGAAGGTTCCCAGGGCGCCGGCGATGATCGCCGTACCCGTCACGATCGACGCGGCCACCGGGACACGCGGCGGCGGCAGGATCTCCCGGGCCAGCGCGATGAGGATCGGGAAAAGTGCGGCGCTGGTGCCCTGCAGGGCGCGGCCGACAAGGATCGCTTCGTAGTTCGCGAAGGCGAAACTGATGAACGAACCCAGCGCCGAGAGCGCCATGAGGACCAGCAGCACACGCTTGCGCCCGTACAAGTCGGCGAGGCGGCTGGAGATCGCTGCCGTGCCGGCGCCGACGAGCAGGAAGAGCGTAACGGTCCACGAGAGCGCGCTGGCGTCCATGTGGAAATGGCCCATCAGGAACGGGATGGCCGCATAGATCATGACCTGCTCGAACGCTCCGGTCGCCTCGATCAGAATGAAGGCGAGAAGCAGAAATATGTAGGACTTGTTCAGCGCGAGTTTCGGGGATGACACGAGGGACATCAGATCTTGCCTCTTTCGCCACAGCGTGGATTTCATTTCCGCACAGCACCCTGCGCACCGATCCGCTCGATGAGGAGAATGGGATCGGATGGACCGACAGCGTGTTTGGCAGCACCTTGATCGGCGGCCATTTGGGACCCTAGGGGTCGCTCAAGCAGGCGTCTATGAGTCGTTTATGACCAATGCTCGACACTTTTACTGCTATCTGGGTCATAATCCCCGTACGCCCGGCAGGCGTACGCACCAAGATCCGCCGCGGCGCCGGACGCCAGCTGCCGCGGTTCACCGGCCGCGGACCGCCTCGGAGCCGGGAGCGATCCGAGCGGGGGCGATCAGTCGTGAGGACCGGTCGGGCGACTCCCACGGGGATGGCATCGACGTGGCCGGCTACCTGTCGCGGGACAGGCTGGAGGGACAGTGGCACAACTGCCAGTTGCGCAAGCACCCCGTTCCGGCGCCGGACCGTCCCCAGGGCAGTCCGGGCTTCAGGAGTCTGGGCCGCGGGCCACGCGACCACGGCAACGGTTACGGCACAGGCGATGCTGGATCTGGTGGCAGTGGCCGCCTTCACCCCACTCGTCCCCCACCCTTCCGGCTCGGACCCGCTGCTGAAGTTCATTCAGGAGGAGCGGCGAGACTTCTCCGTCGAATCGGATGAGCTGCGCGGCAGTTCGGACGTACCGAACGACGTGTGGGCTCGGATGGTCCCCTGGGCCTATCACGATGGAAATGGTGATCTGTGTTTTCTTCTGCCTCCCCTGGAGGAGGGGACGGCTGTTGCCCAGGACGAGGACCGGACCGTGGCGATCGCGTACCGGCATTGTCCGGAGTTCCAGATATTTCCGGGTGGTGTGACCCTTTTCCTGGAACGGTTGCTCGGTGAGGGGAGAATGCCCCGAGGCTGGCCTGCGCGGCAGGCGTTGTGGCGATCCATCGAAGGTTCGCCAGTTGTGTGAGCCGGCTCCTGTACGGCGGGTGCCGGCGGGAGGAGTGAATGCCGGGGTCACGCCTGGGCGCACGGCGGCGACGCGGTGAGCCTGCTCGGGGTCGTGATGTTCGCACGGCGGAGTCCGACCGGCGGAACCGTGACGGGGTCGGCGAATTGCCCCAGAAGAGGATGAACGTGGAGTCGAATCCCTACCTTGATGCTGTGGTCGACATGCTGGGGGAGCCTGCGGGTGACCCTGTGCCCGCCGGGCTGTGGAGCGAGATGGAACGTGAACTCGGCTTCGAACTGCCTGCGGACTACAAGGCCGTCATCGAGGGGTACGCGCCTGTGCGGCTCAACGAGCATCTCTACCTGCACCATCCGGCAAGTGAGGTGTGGAACCTTGCCCGTTGGATGCGGGAGACGGTTCAGGCGTGGTCGGAAATTGACTGGGACGTGGACGAGCTGGAGGAAGACCCCCGAACGATCCTGGGCGTTGGTGAGATCCGATTCGGAGTCCGGGAAGGTCTTACTCCGCTCCTGGTGAGTGACCGAGGTGAGACTGTTTTCCTGTCGTACAGGGTCCGGGACGGTTACAGTTTGATCTTCGTTGAGAATGGTGATGGGGAGTTCTACGGCTATTCCATGTCCTTTGCCGAATGGCTTTGCCGGTACCTGTCGGGAGAGGATGTGAATGGTCCGAACAGCGCCATTTTCTATCCGGGCCCCGTCAAATTCACGAGTCTGCCCATGGACCCGGGGGAATCCGAGGTCGTACGGTTCGGGCCCGAGCGCACTCCCGGGGGCGAACCGTACGGGCAGTGACGATTCCGGTGAGCAGTTGAGCGGCCGCGCTCGGGGCATCCCCGGGGCCGGCCGCTACCCCGGCGGCACCACCCGGACCGTGACACGGGACAACTCCGGTCGGCCCACCACCGTCTGGGCCGCGCGGCAAGCGTGTCAAAGCGTGTCCAGCGGAAGGGCGGCGGCCCTGGGCCCGGTTCAGCCCTGCAGCCAGATCCGCAGCGGAGCGACCGGCTGGAAGCCGTGGCGGACGGCGACCGCCAGATCCTGCCCGTGCTCATAGCCGACCACGGGCAGGCCGGGAAACAGTCGGTGTACCGCGTCCAAGACGACGGGCCAGGCCGCGTCAGGGCCGCCGTCCAGGGCGAAGACACCGGAGATTCCGACCACATGGTCGCTGCGGCTCGCCACCGCTCCGGCAGTCACCCGGCCGTCAGGTGACTGTCCGGCGAGCACGAAGGTGGCCGGGTCGTCGAGCAGCTCGGGCCGGAAAAGGTCCGCGCTGCCGTCCCCGCCGGCTCAGGCGAGCGCCCAGGCGCGCACCATGTCCGGGTCACCCGCCACGTCCCAGGCAAGATCCGAAGTGATGGCGGGCGCACCCGCCGGGCGGTCGATCGCCTGGCGGATCGCAGCCACCACACGCGGATCGGATCGGCCCATCAGCGAAGCGTGCGGCGCTGGTCGGCCGTCCACGACCGTCGCGATCCCTCCGCCCTCGTAACGCTGACGCTGGCTCTTCACGGTCCGCGCAGTGATCTCCTCGCCCAGCGCGGCCAACTCGGCGGCTTTGACCCGCTCGCGCTCGGCCGGCGAGCGGCAGGCCGGGTCGTACTCGGGTCCGGGCCGGGTCGCGGCCGAGATGTCCGGAGCCAGGCCGGTCAGCAACTCTACTCACCCGGGAACGATCGCCAAAGCAGTCGAACTGTGGATCGCACCCAGGGAGACCCGGCCACCGCATTGCCCTGCCCAGCTCGCTTTCTCCCCGGTGGGCAACGCGAGACCCGGACGTAACCCCAAGTGGAACGCTCACCAGCCGGCCGCCGTAGAACATCCACGTTGTCGCCCACACGCGTAGAGCACCGGTGCCACTCCCGATTCCCGTCCGGCTGGGTAAACGACTCCATCACCTCCTCGGCGCCCGCGCCAACACGATGACCTCGGTATATCTGCTCGCGGCGGCCAGTATCGCTCCGCCGCCGACCCCGGAATCGCGAGAGGAATCTCGGCGTACTCCAGGCGCTCTGCGGGTCCATCAGGGTTGGGCGCGGATCTGCTGAGGGTGCCGGTTTGATCAGGCCGCGGGGATGAGGGTGCTCCGGTAAGGGGCCTGGCGGCGGCCGCCCCCTTCGACAATCCCGGTGGCGATGGGTCGGCCGGCGGCCGGCGCGGTGTCGTATTCCGTCGTACGTCCAGCGTTCCGTACCGCCACCCGGGTCGGTACGGGCGGCAAGTTGTCCCTCGTCGGTCCACGTCAGGCGGAATGGGACCGCCGAGGATCGGTGATTGCCGGCGGAACAGCGAGGCCACGATCTGGGCGGGGTGGTGTGGGGCCGTTCGCTTGGGTGCCGGCTGATTTGAGCTACGGCGACCGTCAAGCGTCCGTTCGGCGAGCTTGGCCCAGCACACGCGTGGCGAAAGGCAGTGGCAAGGAGAGCACTCTCCTCGCCACTCCTAACGTATAGCGCACCGGGGGGCTTGCGGCAAGACCCGGGTGGTGGCGCAAAATCGTCGGTCGAGGCCACAGCCTGCGGAAATGGGGGCACGACGTGCGTGCTGTCGACGTATGGGGGACCCGCGGTGACATCGACCCAGTGGTGTCGAACGAGTGGTGGGACCGGCGGTGCGGTCGCGAGCCCTCGGCCTGGAGGTGCTGGGGGTGCGCGCCGCCCGACCGGTCGGAGCCGCCGGCCGGCTCGTCAGAGGGAAGGCAGTCAGGGATGAGGACGTGCTCGACAAGATGTTCGACAGAGTGGGAGGTGCCGGTGAATCGATCGGCCACCGCGGGACGACGGAGCACGGCTGTCCCGGAGGTATCGCGATGACCGGGCGGTACGTGCGGGATCTCCGAGAGGTTGACGAGACGCAGGTCGCGGTCGTCGGCGGCAAGGGCGCGCACCTGGGCGGGCTGTCGCGGATCGAAGGCATCCGCGTGCCGGGTGGCTTCTGCGTGACGACGGACGCCTTCCGGCGGATCATGGCGGAAGCGCCGTCGATCGACGATCACCTCGATCAGTTGTCGCGTGTGAACCCGGACGACCGGGAGGCGATCCGCACGCTCAGCGCGCGGATTCGTCGGACCATCGAAGGGATCGCCATCCCGGGCGATCTCGCCGCGGCGATCACCCGCGCGCTCGCCCAGCTCGGCGAGCAGGCCGCCTGCGCCGTCCGATCCAGCGCGACGGCGGAGGACCTGCCGACGGCCTCCTTCGCCGGCCAGCAGGACACGTACCTGAACGTCGTGGGGCCGACGGCGATCCTCCAGCACGTCAGCCGGTGCTGGGCCTCGCTGTTCACCGAGCGGGCTGTGACCTACCGCCGACGGAACGGCATCGACCACCGTACGGTCCACATGGCCGTGGTCGTGCAGCGGATGGTCTTCCCGCATGCGGCCGGCATCCTGTTCACGGCCGACCCCGTCACGGGCAACCGGAAGGTCGCCACCGTGGACGCCGGCTTCGGCCTCGGCGAGGCCGTGGTCTCCGGCCTGGTGAACCCGGACGTCTTCACGGTGCGACACGGCGAGGTCGTCGCCAAGGCGATCGCCGCCAAACAGCGTGCCGTTCAGGCCCTGCCTGCCGGTGGTACGCGGGAAGTGGCGATCGACTCGCGGCGGCAGGAGCAGCCGGCGCTGACGGATGCGCAGGTCGTGCGGCTCGTGCGGCTCGGGCGTCGGATCGAAGCGCACTTCGGCCGCCCGCAGGACATCGAATGGTGCCTGGCCGATGACGGCTTTCAGATCGTTCAGAGCCGGCCGATCACGACGCTGTTCCCCATCCCCGAGAGCGGCGACCAGGAGAACCACGTCTACGTCTCCGTCGGCCACGGTCAGATGATGACCGACCCCATGAAGCCCCTGGGGCTCTCCGTGTGGCAGCTGACGGCCATGGCGCCGATGCACACGGCCGGCGGGAGGCTGTTCGTGGACGTCACCCGGCGCCTGGCCTCGCCCGCGAGCCGCGCCGGCCTCCTGGACGTCATGGGGAGAGGCGATCCGCTGATCAGGGACGCTCTGGAGACCGTCCTCGACCGCGGCGATTTCGTCCCGTCGCTCCCGGACGCGGGTCCCGGCGGGCCACCGGCCGGCGGTGCGTCCACCCCGATCGAGACCGATCCGGCCATCGTCACCGGGCTGATCGAGCGCAGCGAGGTGTCCATCGCCACCTTGGAGCGCGACATCCGGACGAAGACCGGACCGGCGCTGTTCGACTTCCTGCTGGAGTCCTTCGAGGAGCACAAACGAGTCCTCGGTGATCCGCTGAACTTTCAGGCGATCATGGCGGGGATGGAGGCCACGTGGTGGCTCAACGACAAGCTGCGGGAGTGGCTGGGTGAGAAGAACGCGGCTGACACGCTGACACTGTCCGCCCCCGGCAACGTCACGTCGGAGATGGGACTGGCGCTGCTTGGCGTCGCGGACGTGATCCGCCCCCATGCGGAGGTGGTGGCGTTCCTGCGGGGCGTCGAGGACGAGGGCTTCCTGGACGAGCTGGCGAAGCTCCCGGGCGGGACCGAAGCGCGGGACGCCATCGAGGCCTACCTCGACCGGTACGGCATGCGCTGCGTCGGCGAGATCGACATCACGAGGCCACGTTGGCGCGAGCGCCCCACCACGCTCGTGCCCGTGATCCTCGACAACGTCAGGAATTTCGGGCCGGGCGCCGCCGAGCGGCGCTTCGAGCAAGGGCGGCAGAAGGCGCGGAGGAAGGAACAGGACGTGCTGTCCCGCTTGCGGGCCCTGCCGGACGGGGACCGGAAAGCCGACGAGGCCAAGCGGATGATCGACCGGGTCAGAACCTTCATCGGGTACCGGGAGTACCCGAAGTACGGCATCGTCAGCCGCTACTTCGTCTACAAGCGGGCCCTGCTGCGGGAGGCCGAGCGCCTCGTGCGGGCCGGCGTGCTTCCTGAGAAGGAGGACATCTTCTACCTCACGTTCCAGGAACTGCACGGCGTCGTGCGCTCGCACCAGGTGGATGACCAGCTCATCCAGCGGCGCGAGGACGCGTTCCGGTCGTACCACGCGCTCACGCCGCCCCGGGTGCTCACCTCGGACGGTGAGGCCGTCACCGGGGCGTACCGGCGCGACGACGTGCCGGCCGGCGCCCTGATCGGCCTGCCGGTTTCCGCCGGGACCGTCGAGGGAAGGGCCCGCGTCATCCTGGACATGGCGGAGGCCGATCTCGAAGCGGGAGACATCCTGGTCACGACCTTCACGGACCCCAGCTGGTCGCCGCTGTTCGTCGGAGTCGCGGGCCTGGTGACGGAGGTGGGCGGCCTGATGACCCATGGCGCGGTGATCGCCCGGGAGTACGGCTTGCCGGCCGTCGTGGGCGTGGCGCGGGCCACCCGGCTGATCCGGGACGGGCAGCGGATCCGCGTGCACGGGTCCGACGGGTACGTCGAGATCCTGCCCTGACGGACCACACCGGGAAGCCCCATCCGTAGCTGCCGACCGAACGAGGCCGAGCAGTCGATGACCACCCCGCGACCGCGGCCCGCACGCGGACTCGCGCACCCGACCCGGAAGGTCAGGAGCCCCCGGCCGGCACATCCTCCCGCACGTTCCCCCGCTCCGGCAGGGCGTTCTCCTGTCCGGCGCGGTGCGGCGCCAGGCTCATTTCCGGCTTCTCCGGGCTCTTCTCCGGGCGCAGGGTGAACAGCAGGACGGGCACGGTCAGCACGGCGGTGACGGCCCCGATCCAGAGGATGACGTGGAAGGCGTCACTGAAGACCGTGGCGGCTTCGAGCGAGGTCGTGTGCAGGCCGGCGTTGAGAGCGTCGGCGACGGCGCGGGGGTCGGCGACCCGGCCGGTCAGACCGGCGGCGGTCATGCTGATCATCAGGGATCCGCCGACGGCCGCCGCGGCCGTGTCGGCGGTCAGGCGCATGGCGTTGAACATGCCGGAGGCCATACCGGCGCGGGCCAGTTCGACGGTGGACACGGCGGCGCCGTCGAGGACGGCCAGGGTCAGGCCGTACCCGATGCCGATGACGATGAGCGGAGAGGCCAGCGTGCCGAGCCCCACATGCGGTTCGATGACGGTCAGCCAGGCCATGCCGGCGGCCATGATCACCATCGCGGAGGACAGCTGGGCGCGCAGGGAGATCACCAGCGCGAGCCGGGCGGCGAGCATCGAGACGATCACGGCCGGCCCGGTGAAGAGCAGCAGGACGGCCCCGCCGCGCACAGCGCTGAAGCCCTCGACGGCACTGAAGTAGGTCGGCAGCAGGACCAGCAGGGGAAGAAGGCTGAAGGCGAGCACGATGACCGCCACGTTGACCCCCACGAAGCCGGGGTAGCGCAGCAGCGAGAGGTCGAACATCGGTGCGCTCTGGCGGTGTTCGACGACCACGAAGCCGACGAGCAGCAGGACACAGCCGATCAGGGAGCCGATCACGAGACCGGAGCCCCAGCCCAGGGCCGGCGCTTCGACGAGGGCGAAGATGAGCAGGAAGAGACCGCCGGTGAAGGTGAGGGTGCCGGGCCGGTCGAGCGGACGCGCCTCGGGGTTTTTCGACTCCTGAAGCGATCGTGAGGCCAGTGCCACTATCAGCCCGAGCACGGCGGGGATGGCGAACACACCGCGCCAGCCCATGACGGAGAGCATCGCGCCGGAGAGAAGAGGGCCGAAGGCGAGGCCCGCGCCGAGGGCCGTGCCGAAGAGACCGAAGGCACGCGCCCGCTCGGCACCCTCGAACCGGGCGGCGAGGAGCGTCGATCCGCTGGTCAGTGTCGCGGCGGCGCCGATGCCGGCCGCCGCCCGCGCGATGTCGAGGAAAACGATCGACGGGGCCAGGGCGCAGACCAGGGCCGCCAGGCCGAACAGCCCGACGCCGGCCCGGAAGACGCGTCGGCGGCCGACGCGGTCGGCGAGGGCGCCGAAGGCGAGCATGAGTGAGGCGAACATGACGTTGTAGCCGTTGATCACCCACTGCAATGACTGCACCCCGGGGTGCAGGTCGCCGGAGATGTCGGGGATCGCCACGGCCGGCCCGGTCAGCGACAACGGGACGAGTGTCACGGACAGGCTGATCAGGAGCAGCGTCACCCAGGCGGGGCTCTGCCCAGCAGAGGATGAAGATTTCTTCAATGACTTCGATTGCTTCACAGTGCCAGGACCCTAATACAACTCCATGGATCATGGAAGCCGGGGGCGGCGCGGTGACGGGGCCGTCGCGGGATAGCTGAGACCTGATGACGCGATGGACGGGACGAGCCGCCACGCCGGGCCGCCCTTGAGGTCGGCGGAGGCTGAGCTGAGCTTTCGCCTCGGACGCGCCGAGCGGGAGATCGTGCCGAGCGGGAGGTCGTGGCGCGCAGGAGGCTGTGGCGCGTCAGGCGGAGGGGCCGCGCGGCCTCGGCCTGGCCGTGGCGCGGTGCGGGCGCCGGCGTCCCTCAGGGGAGGCGGGTCGAAGTCCCGCACTCAGTGACGCGCGAGGTGCCGCGTCCGGCGCGTGAGGCACCGCTGACCTCGCGGACGATGACGAGCGCCGTCGGCAGCCGGAGAGCCGGAGAACCGGATCGTGGAAGTCGCACCGGAAGCGGGCCGGACACCCGCGTCCACCGCCCGTCGGCGATCGATCCACCGGCCCGGCGCCCCTCGCGGCGCCGGGCCTCGGCGGACTCGCCGTGACGGGTCGGCGGGCATCATGGCGTCACTCTCAGGCCGCGGGTGCCCCGAGGTACGCGGGGGCGAGCGCGGCCTCCATCAGCCGGCGAGGGGAGCCCGATCCGTCGGACGGCAGGGTGTACAGGTCGGCGCCGAAGTCGCCGGGCAGGGAGTAGACCACCGTCCTCGCGTCCGCCCAGACCAGCTGGTCGTCGACGCTGCGCGCCTCCGCGAGCGGGGTTTCCCGCATCGAGCGCAGGTCGAGTACGTACAGTCGCCACGGTGCGTCGGCGGGCAGCCCCGGCACCCGCTTCTTGAAGGCGACGCGCGTCCCGTCCGGGGAGAGGGAAGGGCACTCGACGTTCGTCCGCAGGGTGGTGACCGTGCGGGCCGCCAGGTCACCCCGTACCAGGTAGGTCGTGCCACCGGTCGCCATCGTCGCGTAGAAGTGCCGGTCGTCACCGGCGAAGGTGACGCCCCAGTAGTTGATGTCCTTCGCGTGGACCGTCCGGCCGTCCCGTACGGCCCGGAAGTCCTCCAGCGACGACTCCAGGCGGCCGGTGCGGGTGTCGAGGACGGACGCCCGGGTGGAGAAGTCGGTGCCGGCGTAGGAGTCGCCGCCGACGAAGACGGTCCAGGCGACGAGGTGCCCGCTCGGCGAGACCCGGGCCCGGGTGGGGATGCCGGCCAGGGCGTAGTGGGCCTGCTCCCTGAGGGCCGTGTCGAGGACCACGGCACGGTAGCTGTCCTGCAGGGCGCCGTGTTCGGCCTGCAGGCAGACACCGGTGCCGGCGGCGGAGTGGAACCGCAGACACTTCACCCCCGACGCGGTACGCGGCGCGCCGGGACGTCCGGCGGGGACGGTGCTGAGTTCGTCGCGGTGCGGGCCCCAGGCCATGTTCCGGAAGACGATCCGGTCCGGCCCGGCGGGCGTGAGGGAGACCCGGCCCGCGCCGACCGGCGGGCCGCCCGCCCGCGCCTGGTCCCTGACCGCCGCGCGGTCGTTCGCGCGCAGCACGGCCGCGGCGGCCACCACCGCGAGCACCGCGACGGCGGCGAGGAGAACGAACAGCTTGTTGCGGAACGTCATGGACGGGCCTTTCCGGGGTGCGTCATGCGCGTCATGCGGGGATGCCCGTCGTGCGGGTCGGTCGCAGCCAGGCCGAGGCCGCCGCGCAGACCGCCAGTGCCACGGCGGCCGTGGTGAGCGCCGTACGGTCACCCCACACGCTCCACGCGGCACCGAAGGCGATCGAGCAGGCGAAGCGGGCCGCCGCCTGGCCGGTCTGCACCAACGCCAGCCCGCTGGAGCGCAGTTCGGGCGGAACGCAGCCCGCCGCGGCGGCCATCAGGACGCCGTCGGTGGCGGCGTAGAAACAGCCGTGCAGGGCGAGGACCAGATACGGCAGAGCGGCCCCCCGCCAGGAGGAGAGGATCAGTCCGTACGCGGCGAGCAGCGCCACGTGCCCGCCGAGGAAGACCTGCCAGCTGCCCAGCCGGTCGGCCAGCCGCCCCAGGGGGATCGCGAACAGCAGGAAGGCCGCGGCGGTGCCCAGCGGAAGCAGCGCGAACCAGCGGTCCGGTACCTCCAGCCGCCGCTGCAGCAGCAGATAGACGAAGGAGTCGCTGACGGTCGCCAGGCCGAGCAGCAGCGCGCACACCGCGAGCCGTCGCACATCCCGCCGTCGCAGCAGCCCGAGCGCCGCGCGCAACGACGCGGCGCCGGCGGCCTTTCCGGTTTCCGCAGCTTTGGCGCCACCACCGGAGCCCGTCCCGGTGGCCGCGCCCGGCACGAACAGGACGAGGACCAGTACGCCCACCGCCGCCACGCACGAACTGACGGTGAACACCGCGTCGTAGCCGTCCACCGCGACCCGCAGGATCAGGAACGCCACCAGCGGCCCGAGCAGCGCACCCGCCGTGTCCATCGCGCGGTGCACGCCGAAGGCCCGGCCCCGGGAGGCCGGTTCGGACGCGAGGGAGATCAGGGCGTCGCGCGGGGCCGTACGCAGGCCCTTTCCCGTACGGTCGGCGGCGAGCACCGCGCCGATCAGCGGCAGCGAACTCACCATCAGCAGAAGGGGTTTGCACAGCGCCGACAGGCCGTAGCCGAGCACCGCGACCGACTTGTACCGGCCACCCCGGTCGGCCAGATGCCCGCCCACCAGCCGCACCAGCGCGCTGAAGCCGTTGTAGACGCCGTCGAGGAGCCCGAAGCCGAGCGGCGAGAGACCCAGCCCGGCCACCAGGTAGAGCGGCAGCACGGCCGTGACCATCTCGGAGGAGACGTCGGTGATGAGACTGACGGTGCCCAGGGCCAGCACGGTGGGGGCGACGGCGGACCGCCGCCCAGGAACTGCCTGGGCGGCGGGGACCGCGGGCGCGCCGCGGCTGTCTGCTACGTACACGTCAGGAAGCCCAGATGCCCGTGATGTCAGCGGCGTTGGCGGCCTGACCGGCGTGCGTGGTGCCGTACATGTCCTCGATGGTGCGCAGCAGGTTGTAGTGGTTGTACGTCGTCGCCGACGACGAACCCGCCTTCACCTGCTGCCCGTACAGCACCGTCGCGATCTTGTTGCCGGAGAGGGAGTTGTCCTCGTCGAAGGTGACGACGAGAAGGCTCTTGTGCGTCTTCGCCCATGTCGCGTACGCGCCCAGGTTGTTCTTCACCCAGGTGTCACCCGTGCCCACCGAGCAGTCGTGCATGTCGCTGCAGAGGTTCGGTGTCACGAAGGAGACGGTGGGCAGCTTCGTGTAGTCCGTGGGGAACTGGCTCATCGTGTACGCCGACGACGTCGGGACGTTCTTGAAGCCGAACCACGGGTTGTGCTTGCGGGCGTACTTGCCGCTGCTGCAGGTGGTCGAACCCTGGCTGGGCAGCGTCTCGTTGTAGCTCGCCCACGTCCTGCCCACCGCGGTCACCTCGGTGGCGAGGTTGGCCGCCGACGAGAAGCCGGGCGTGTAACAGGCGTCGTCCGTGATCCCCTGGGTGGAGCCGGAGAACAGCGCGAAGTAGTTGGGCTGGCTGGGATGGGTGATGCCGTACGACGCCGTGAGACCGGCGCCGCCGGTCTTCAGCGAGTTGATGTACGGGGCGTCGGAACTGCCGATGATCTGGCTGTAGGCGTGGTTCTCCAGAACCACCACGACCACGTGGTCGGGCGTCGGAACGGCGCCCGCGGCCTGTGCGGCGGGAGCACCGCTCAGACCGGCCCACAGGCAGGTGCCGACGGTGGCGAGGCCGGCGAGCGAGGCGACCGCGGTGCGGGCGCGGCGAGGAAGTGACCATCGGGGGGAGCGGCCGGGCATGGTGTGCCTCCGGTGGAGTGACGAGAAGATCACGCTGAGGTTAGGGACGCCGGCCGCGCCCGGAAAGATCTCATCAGATGAAGTTCCTTGGAACGCACGGTACTTCCGGGTGCGCGGAGCTCTTCCCCGGTACCGCCCGGCCGGGAGGTGCCCCGGTGGCGAGCCGAGACGGACGTCGCGCGCGTGCTTCCCCGTGGCCACCGATGCGGCTGTCCGCCGCCGCTCGGGCCGTTCCGCCATGCCGGTCGGGCCCGGTGGCCGCGAGGGGTCACCAGGCCCGACCGGCATGGGTCACCGCATGAAGCCGAGTTGGCGCAGCATGCCCAGTTCGTCGCTGCTGCCCCATCGTTCGACGAGTTTGCCGTCCTCGAACCGGCTGATCTGCATACCCCGGTAGCTCACTTCCCTGCCCGTCGGCGAATGCCCCATCAGCACACCGAGGTTGGTTCCCTTGATGGTGTACGCGAAGGCCAACTCGTCGTCGGTCGCGACCAGGTGCTCCACCTCGACGTGCAGATCGGGGAAGGCGCTCCGGATCTCGGCGAACATGTCCCGGTACCCCTGCGGGCCCGGGACCTGCCCGGGAGCGGGGTCGTGGTCCACCGACCGGGGGGCGACGATCTCCTGGAAGGCGTCCAGATCTCCGCCGGTCACGGCGGAACCGAACGCTGCCTGGGCGGCGATATTGCTCTCCTGGGACATGTCACTCCTCGCTTCCGATGAGCCCCGAGGCGCGTCGCCGTGATCCGGTGAGCCGCACTCGGCCGGGCGCTCGGCCACCCCCGGATGACGTCGAGGTGCGTGGGGCGAAGTCGACGTGTGGGAGGCGGCGGATTCGGCGGCCCGTGCCTCGGCGTGACACCTCACCGCCCCGGGTTGAGGCCGCCTTCAACGCTATACCTGCGGATGTCCGTTCGCAGTCCGAGGAAGTGCGCGGCACGTACGCGGCACGTACCCGTCGCTCCTGTCGGGGCGTGAACACCACCCACATGCCGCAGCGACTCTGGACAGTCGCTTGACGGAGTGCTGTCATGTCGACAGCCCAATTTTCCAACGTTGGAAGACCCGTGCCGCAGCGTTGTCGGACCGCGAGGGAGAAGCACTGATGAGCACATCGATCAGCACCGTGCGCACAGTCGGCCGTCGGCCGTCATGGAGATGGCTGACGCTGATGACGGGGGTACTGGCACTCCTGGCGGCCACGCTCGTCGGCATCGGCTCGGCGCCCGCCCGGGCCGCGGCGTGGTCGCCCAAGCCTTCCCCCATGACCACGCCGTGGACCAGCCAGGTGCCGGTGGACCAGCCGCTGCCCGAGTACCCCCGGCCGCAGCTCACCCGGCCCGACTGGGCCAATCTCAACGGCATCTGGGACTTCGCGGTGACGGGCCGCGACGCGGGCCGGCCGGCCTCCTTCACCGAGCAGATACGCGTTCCGTTCGTCGCGGAGTCCGCCCTCTCCGGAATCCAGCGGAAGATCACGGAGAACGACAAGCTCTGGTACAAGCGCACCTTCACCGTCCCGTCGAACTGGGACGGGCGCCGGGTCCAGCTCAACTTCGGCGCCTCCGACTGGCAGACCACGGTCTGGGTGAACGATCAGCAGCTCGGGGTGCACAAGGGTGGTTACGACTCCTTCGGCTACGACATCACCCCGCAGCTGAACGGCGGCACCAACACCGTTGTCGTGTCGGTCTACGACCCGACCCAGACCGGCGGCCAGGCCGTGGGCAAGCAGCGCGTCAACGACGTGCTGCCGCACACAGGGGGCGGCATCTTCTACACGGCGGCCTCCGGAATCTGGCAGACCGTCTGGCTGGAGCCGGTCGCCGCGGCGCACATCACGCGTCTCGACATGACCCCCGACCTGGCGAACAGCACCCTCCGGGTGAAGGTCCAGGGCACCGGGGTCAGCGGCCGGAGCGCCCGGGTCACCGTCTCCGCCGGCGGCGCCGTGGTCGGGACCGCCACCGGGGCGGTCGGGGCCGAGCTCGCCGTCCCCGTACCGGGCCCGCACCTGTGGACCCCCGACGACCCGTTCCTCTACGACGTACGCGCCGACCTCACCGCCGGATCGTCCACCGTGGACTCCGTCGGCGGCTACGCGGGTATGCGCTCCATCGCGATCGCCCGGGTGAACAACGTCCTGCGGCCCGTCCTCAACGGCAAGTTCGTCTTCCAGAGCGGCACCCTCGACCAGGGCTACTGGCCCGACGGCATCTACACCGCGCCGACCGACGCGGCGCTCAAGTCCGATCTCCAGGCCCACAAGGACCTCGGTTTCAACATGGTCCGCAAGCACATCAAGGTCGAGCCGCAGCGCTGGTTCTACTGGGCCGACAAGCTCGGCCTGCTCGTCTGGCAGGACATGCCCGCCATGGACACCGGCAAGTCCCCCGACAGCGCGGCCCGCACGCAGTGGGAGGCCGAGTACCACGCGATCATCGACCAGCACCGCAGCTCGCCCGCGCTGATCCAATGGGTGAACGAGAACGAGGGCTGGGGCCAGTACGACCAGGCCCGGATCGCCAACGATGTGAAGGCGTACGACCCCTCCCGGCTGGTCGACAACATGAGCGGCGTCAACTGCTGCGGCTCGGTCGACGGCGGCAACGGCGACGTGGTCGACGAGCACGTCTACGTCGGCCCCGGCACCACCGTCCCGACCGGCACCCGGGCCGCCGTCCTCGGCGAGTTCGGCGGTCTCGGCTTCCGGGTCGCGGGCCACGAGTGGTTCCCGGGCGGCGGCTTCAGCTACGAGGACCAGCCGAACACCGCCACCCTCAACGACCGTTTCACCGGCCTGCTCGACGCCCTCCGGCTCAGCAGGCTGCCCGCCGGTCTCTCCGCGTCCGTCTACACCGAGATCACCGACGTCGAGAACGAGGTGAACGGCCTCCTCACCTACGACCGGCAGGTCGTCAAGGTCGATACGGCCCGGGTGAAGGCCGCGAACCAGGCACTCATCCAGGCGTCCCAGAACCCGCCGGCACCGGTCACGCTCCCCACGAACGCGTACCGGTCGCTGCGCGTCACCACCCCCGGCTTCACGAACAAGTACCTGCGCCACTACGACGGCCTCGCCTCGACCGAAGTGGTCGACAGCGCGAGCGCCGCGCTGCTGAAGAGCGACGCCACCTGGAAGATCGTCCCGGGGCTGGCGGGTGGAGCGAGCTGCTATTCCCTCGAATCCCGGAACTACCCCGGTGAGTACCTGCGCCACCAGAATTTCCGGGTCCGCCGGGACCCGAACGACGGCTCGGCGGTCTTCAGGGCGGACGCCACCTGGTGCGCGGTCGCCGGCTCCGGCGGGGTGCGCTTCTCCGCCTCGAACTTCCCCGAGAGCTACCTCCGCCACATCAACTCGGAGGTGTGGCTGGCCACTCCGGGCGGTGGGCACGCCTGGGACGACGCGACGTCCTTCACCGCCGATTCCACCTGGTCGGTGGAGGCCCCCTGGGCGCCGTGACCCGTTCTCACCCCGGCGGTCCGGCAGCGGCGTACCGCGCTGTCGCCGGACCGCCCGTCCCCGGGAACTTCTCCCGCCAGGCCAGCGACACGCGGACGAGGGCGACCAGCACCGGCACTTCGATGAGCGGCCCGACGACCCCGGACAGCGCCTGGCCGGAGGTGACGCCGAAGGAGGCGATGGCGACCGCGATCGCCAGCTCGAAGTTGTTGCCCGCGGCGGTGAAGGCGAGGGTCGCCGTACGCTCGTAACCGAGGCCGAGGGCCTTGCCGAGCAGGAACGTGCCGAACCACATCACCGCGAAGTAGGCCAGCAGCGGCAGTGCGATCCGGACGACGTCCAGCGGCCGGGAGGTGATGGTCCTCCCCTGGAGCGCGAAGAGGATCACGATCGTGAACAGCAGGCCGTACAGCGCCCAGGGCCCGATCTTCGGCAGGAACGCCGACTCGTACGCGTCCCGGCCCATCCGCTTCTCGCCGCGGTGGCGGGTGAGGAAGCCGGCCAGCAGGGGGACGCCGAGGAAGACGGCCACGTTCAGGGCGATCTTCCCCGGGGAGATGTCCAGATTCTGTCCGTCGCCGAGACCGAGCAGGCGCGGCAGCAGGTCGAGATAGAACCAGCCGAGCAGGCCGAAGGCGACGACCTGGAAGACGGAGTTGACGGCGACGAGGACCGCGGCGGCTTCGCGGTCGCCGCGCGCCAGGTCGTTCCAGATGATCACCATGGCGATGCAGCGGGCCAGGCCGACGATGATCAGGCCGGTGCGGTACTCGGGCAGGTCCGGCAGGAAGATCCAGGCCAGCGCGAACATCACGGCCGGCCCGGCGATCCAGTTGACGGCCAGCGAGGACACCAGCAGCCTGCGGTCGCCCGTGACCGCGTCGAGCCGGTCGTAGCGGACCTTCGCCAGCACCGGATACATCATGACCAGCAGCCCGACGGCGATGGGCAGCGAGACGCCGCCGATCTCCACCGAGGCCAGAGCGTCGTCGAGACCCGGGACGAGGCGGCCCAGACCGAGGCCGAGTCCCATGGCGATGAGGATCCACGCGGCGAGGAAGCGGTCGAGTGTCGACAGCCCGGCGACGGCCGAGGCGGTGCCGGGACCGGTGGCCGCCATCAGCAGGCCCGCTTGCGAGGGGTTCCGGCTGTCGTACGGGCGGCCGCGGCCAGTTCCCCGAAGGTGCCCGCGAGGGTCTCCAGCGCCTCGGGCCGCAGCCGGTAGTAGGTGAAGCGGCCGCACGGCTCGGTGTCCACGAGCCCCGCCTCGCGCAGCACGCGCAGGTGGTTGGAGAGATTCGTCTGCCGGGCGCCGGTCTCCTCGACCAGGTGCGTCGTGCAGAGGATCTCCTGGGCGAGGAGGGTCACGATCCGCAGCCTGAGCGGGTCGGCCAGCACCCGCATCAGATCAGTGTCGACTGACGTCATCATGCGCTGATACTTTCACACCGGCAGCAACCGATGTCACCCCCACGGCATATCGCCCCGCGAGACAAGAGAGACCCCGATGACCGGCAAGCCCTCCGTGCTCTTCGTCTGTGTCCACAACGCCGGCCGGTCCCAGATGGCCGCCGCGTGGCTGGCCCACCTGGCGGGGGACCGCGTCGAGGTCCGCTCCGCCGGCTCCCGTCCCGGCGCCGCCGTCAACCCCGCCGCCGTCGAGGCGATGCGCGAGGTCGGCATCGACATCTCGGCGCGGATCCCGAAGATCCTCACCGTGGACGCGGTCGAGAAGTCCGACGTCTGCGTCACGATGGGCTGCGGCGACACCTGCCCGGTCTTCCCGGGCAAGCGGTACCTCGACTGGGCCCTGGACGACCCGGCCGGCCAGGGCGTCGAAGCCGTACGCCCGATCCGCGACGAGATCAGGAAGCGCGTCGAGGACCTGATCGCCGAGATCGCGCCGGACCGGCGGTGAACCCGGGAGTGACCCGGCTCACAGCGGCCTGACGCAACGGTTGCGAATGGAAAGCCCCGGCACGGGCAGGCGAGCCAGGGACTGGTGCACGTCGGCTTCGCCGCCCCTTCGTGATGGAGAGAAACCTGTGCTGATGGCTCACCCCGCGATATTGCGCAACCTCGTCCAGCGGTACGAGGCGCTCCAGGTCCGCCACGCGGAGGAGGACTCCTTCGAGACGCTCCGGGGGCTGGAGGACGTCACGTACACGCTGTGCGTCTCCACCGGCACCCGGACCGTCGAAGCCGCCCTGACCGTCGCCGAGCGCCACGTGGCCGCCGCCCCCGGGGCGCACCCGGCGGACACCGACGTGCGCCTCAGCGCCTGAGATCGGGGAGACGAGAACGTGGGAATGAACCCGCCCATCTACGACCAGCTGATTCGCGAGCACGGCGATGTCGTCAGCGAAGCCCGCAAAGCGGCGGACGAAACGCGCAGGCAGGCGGAGAGCGCTCTGGACTGGAGCACGCTGAGGCCCCGCCCCTACGACCCCTGGTCGCGCTGAGAAAACCCGGCCGTACGGTACGAGCGCCACGGCGAGCGCGGAGGTGCCGGACGCACGCCCCGTACACGGTGGAGCCTCCGTGAGACGCCGACGCGCCTCACGATCACCGATGCCGCGGCCGGGGGTGCCGGACGCCGCTCCCCGTACTTCCACGGCGCCTCCCGGACGCGTCCCGTGCCCGACGGCGTGTCCACGTCGATCCGGGCGGGCCGTCCTGTCTCATTTCCCGGGACATCCGCCGGCGCCCGGGAGCAGCCATGTCCTTCCCCGCAGATCAGTCCTCCGCCGACCGGAACCGGAATCCGGGCCCCCGGCGGATCCCGAAGGCGCTGGTGACCGGCGCGACGTCCGGCATCGGGCGGGCCGTCGCGCTGCGGCTCGCCGCCGAGGGATTCGAGGTGGTCGTGCACGGCCGTGACGCCGCCCGCGGGGCCGCGACGGTCGAGGAGATCACCGCGAGCGGCGGCCGGGCGGGATTCTTCGCGGCGGACCTGACCGACCCGGAGGCTGTCCGGCGACTGGCCGAACACGCCGGTGACCTCGGCGTCCTGGTCAACAACGCCGGATTCTCGTGGTTCGGTCCGACCGCGGACCTGGACGTCGAGACGTACGACGCGCTGTTCGCCGCCAACGTACGCGCGCCGTTCCTCCTGGTCGCCGCCGTCGCGCCGGGCATGGCCGCCCGGGGCGACGGCAGCATCATCAACATCGGCAGCATGGCCGGCACCATCGGCCTGGCCGCGGGGTCGGCCTACGGTGCGACCAAGGCGGCCCTGTCGGCGCTCACCCGGGCGTGGACCGCCGAATTCGGCCCCAGCGGCGTCCGGGTGAACACGATCGCCGCCGGGCCCACCTATGCCGGCGGCGCCCCCTCCGACCGGACCACGGCACTGGCCGAACAGACCACGGCACTGGGTGCGACCACCCCGCTGGGCCGGGCGGCGGACGCCGCCGAGATCGCGGAAGCCGCCGCCTTCCTCGCCTCGTCGCGCGCGAGCTATGTCGCCGGCGCCACCCTGGCCGTCGACGGAGGACGGACGGCTGTCTGAGGAGACCGCTGCCCGGGCGGACGGCTCTCCAGCGGGAGCCCGGTCAGCGGCTCCGGCGTGAACTCGCGTGAGCGCCGCGTCGTCTGCGCTGATACGTGAGGATCAGGAAGACCGTGGCGAGAATGGCGACCGCCTGGGCGACGACGGTGAGGACCTTCTGCCCGTACCAGAGCGGTTCGTACATGTTCGGGAACGGGCCCCACGCGCCCACGTCGGCGTAACGGTAGATCAGCAGCAGCGCGAGTCCTCCCGTGGCCACGGACCAGGCGAACAAGTCGACCGGCAGCCGCCGCCAGACCAGGACGAGCAGCGCCGCGAGCCCGGCGAAGGCGGCCTCGATGCGGAAGAGCGTGCCCTGGCTGATGTCCGCCGAGATCGCGTCGTACCGGTCGGCGAGATGGGCGTGCAGGTACGAGTCCACCGCGAGCCCGGCGGCGGCCAGCACCCGGGCCACGCCCCGCAGGAGGCGGCGTGTCCGGCCGGGAAGAGCGGGTGGGGCGGAGGTGTCCGATGACATCGCTTCTCCTCGTGCGCCGGTGGCGGTGGATCACTTGACGATGAGCGTCCCCTTCATGAAGGGATGGATGGTGCACATGTACTTGTAGGTGCCGGCCTTCTTGGGCGCGGTGAAGGTGACCGTCTTGCCCACGCCGATGTCACCGGTGTTGAACGCCTTGCCGGTGATGGCCGTCAGGGTGTGGGTGGTGGTGTCCTTGTTGGTCACGGTGATCTTCGCGCCGGGGGACACGGTGATGCTGGCGGGCATGAATTTGAAGTTGTTGATGGTGATCTTCGTCTGACCGCTGCTGGAGGACGACGCGGACGGTGACGCGGACGCGACCGGGACCGTGTTCCTGTTTCCGGCGGCGTCGAGGACGAACCACTTGGCGCCGAAGGCGGTGCTGGCCTGGCCCTTGGTCTCGCCGGCCTTCTTGTCCCCCTCGAACAGGTACAGCGGGTGGCCGTGGTAGGTCACCTGCTGGCTGCCGTCGGTGCGCACGCTGGTGGACAGCAGGCTGGGGTTGACCCCCTTGCCCGCGACGGCCGTGCCGGTGACGATCAGCGGCGGCCAGTCGTCCGCGCACTCCCCTTCACAGCTCGACTTGTTGGTCTTGTCCTTCTCGAAGAGATAAAGGGTGTGGCCCTTCTCGTTGACCAGGATCTTCCCGATCGGGCTCGATGTGAGGGACACCTTCACCGCGGACGGGGCGGACGGGGTCGAGGACGTACCGGCGGAGACACTCGCCGCCGGGGCCTCCGGAACGCTCGCCTCCTCCACGGCCGAGTCAGCCACCCGCGCGGACGATTCACCCCCGCTGCCGGAACATCCGGCGACGGCCGCCACGCACAGCATGGCCGCGGCGACCGCCGTGACTGCCCTGGTGTTGCTCTTCATCGAGGCTCCTCAGATCCGGCCGCCCCACGGGCAGCACACCGACCGGCCGATCAGGGCCGTGTCACCACTACACGGGAGGACCCGCCGCCGAGCCACCGGACAGAGCCGTCCGACGTACAGCGCCCCGGCGAACGTGGTGATCGTCCGGGCGGCCGTGCCCCAGGGGCCCGGTCCGCTGTTTACCTCGCGGAGGTTCGAGTGAAAGCAGCAGACATGGGCCCGGCGGGCCGACCGTCCCGTCCGTCGCACGGACGTGGGCGCGGGAAACCCCCGCGCCGCCGGACCGGGCGGTGGTTCGCCCTCGCGGCCGCCGTCCTGGTGCTCGCCACGGGCGCGGCGGGCGGCTGGCTCTACAGCCGGCTCAGCGGCAACATCCGCGGCGCCGGAGTGGCCGGCGCGCTCGGCGACAACCGGCCCCGGGCCACCCAGGGCGGTGAGAACATCCTGGTCATCGGCTCCGACAGCCGCAGCGGGCTGGGAGGCACCTACGGCAGGGGCCTGACGACCATGCAGTCGGACACGCTGATGCTGCTGCACATCGGCGGCAGCGGCAAGTGGGCCACCGTGGTGTCCTTCCCCCGCGACTCCTGGGTGCCGATCCCCGCCTGCGTCCAGGGCGATGGCGCCACCTCGGTCCCGCACCACTTCAAGATCAACGAGGCGTTCGCGATCGGCGGCTCCTCGGGCGACACCGCCAAGGCCGCCGCCTGCGCCATCAAGACCGTCGAGCGGAACACCCGCGTCCGGATCGACCACTTCATGATCGTGGACTTCCGGGGGTTCACCGGGATGGTCAACGCCCTCGGCGGAGTGGAGGTCTGCCCCCGGCGTCCCATCCACGACGCCAAGGCCCATCTGGACCTCCCGGCCGGCTGCCGGACCGTCAAGGACGACCAGGCCCTCGGGTACGTACGCGCCCGCTACAGCCTCGGGGACGGCACGGACATCGGCCGCATCGGCCGCCAGCAGGAGTTCATGGCGGCCCTCGCGGCCAAGGCCAAGACCCAGCTGTACAACCCCAGGGCGCTGTACGGATTCCTCAACTCGGCCACCCGTTCGCTGACCACCGACCCCGAGCTGGCCGGCCTCGCGCGCCTCTACGACCTGGCCTCCGACGTCAAGGGCCTGCCCACCGAGCGGATCGCGTTCCTGACCGTTCCCAACTACCCCCGGGAGCGCGACGTCCCCACGGACAAGGCCAATGTCGTCTGGAACCCGCCCGCCGCGCGACTGCTCTTCACGGCCCTCACCCATGACCGGGAGATGACCAAGGACCGGCTCGCCCGGGTGGCCGGCCGGCTGCCGCTGCCGGCGAACGCCGTGCGGGTGACCGTCCTCAACGGGACCGCGGTCCCCGGCAAGGCCCGTGAGGTGGCGGACCAGTTGACGGCACTGGGCTTCCGGATCGCCGGCACCGGGAATTCCCCCGCCCCGGCCGGACGGAGCAGTCTCCGCTATCCCGAGGGACTGGCGGCCGAGGCCCGGTCGCTGGCGGCGAGACTTCCCGGTCTGGACCCGCTCCCCGGTCCCGCCCCGGTCTCCGCGGCGGACCCGGTCTCCGCCGGCGGTCCGGTCTCCTCCGCCGAGGAGGGCACGGGACCGAGCGTGACGCTCACGGTCGGCCCCGATCTGCCCGCACTCACCGGCTGACCGGCCGTGCCAGTGACAGCAGCGCGGTGTAGGCGCTCTGGATGAACGCCCGCCCGGCGGGCGGACCGGTGTTCGCCACGGCGACCAGCGCGGTGCGGTGCCGGGGACTGAATCCGGCGAAGGCGGTGAAGCCGAGCGTGCCTCCCGAGTGGTGGTAGACATCGCCGTCCCGCCGGACCCGGATGTTCCAGATGAGTGCCAGCCGCCGGTCACCGCCGGGCAGGGCGAGCCGGGGGCGGGCCACGTCCACCAGGGCCGTACGCAGGGCGGCCGGCGGCACGCCGGAACCGCCCGGCGCGTCCAGCAGGGCGTCGAGCAGGGCCAGCAGATCGCGCGCGCTGGAACGGACCGCCCCCGCCCCCGCGAGACCGGGGATCCGCCAGGGCGGCAGGGCCCGGCCGTGCCGGTAACCCGTCGCTCCCGAGGGCCCGGGCGCGCAGGTGGTGTCGTCCAGACCGAGGGGGTCCAGCACCCGGGCCGCGAGAAGCTCCCCGTAGAGCCGCCCGTCCGGGTCCTGAGGCGGCTCTCCGTACGCCGGGCCGCCGGGCGCGGCGGCCCGGGTGAGGAGGTGGCCGAGGAGACCGGCACCGAAGTTGGAGTACCGCAGCCGGTCGCCGGGGCGGGAGTGCGGGCGCGTCCTGGCGAGGGCGCTCAACAGGTCGTCGGTCGAGAAGGCGGCGTACGGATTGCTGAACAGACGGGGCGCCGCGCCCCGGAGCAGACCGGGGGGCAGCCGGGGCAGCCCGGAGGTGTGGGTGGCCAGATGCAGCAGGGTGATGGGCCCGCCGTGCGGCCGGGGCAGACCCCGGGGCGGCAGGAAGCGGCTGAGCGGGTCGTGGTGGCTGACCTCGCCCCGGGCGGCCTGCTCGGCGAGCAGCAGCGCGGTGAAGCACTTGGTGAGCGAGCCGACCTCGAACCGGGTGGAGTCCGTGACCGGGACGGAGCCGGCGTGCGCGGTGCCGCCGTGGGTCACGACGGCCCGCCGGTCGCCCTGGCGCAGGGCGACGGCCACGCCGCTCGCGCCGTGCGCCGAGGCCGCGACGGCGGCGGCCGGCCCGTGGGCCCAGTCCGGGCACGGCGGCCGGCCACGGGTGTTCGCCGCGTACGCCGTCCGCTCGGTCACGTGTGGGCGCCGAGCGTACGGGAGACGGCGAGCGTGCCGGCGACCGCCGCGACCACGGTGGTGTGGTGGTGCGCGGCGAACCGTTCGGCGGGATCGGTGCTGACGGGCTCCGCGTCCCGGGGCATCAGGCCGTCGTCGTGCTGCAGGGCGGCCAGCCGCTCCCAGTCCGCCGGGTCGCAGAGGGGATCGGGGAGGGAACAGCCGACGATCATCAGCTCGCCCATCAGGTCCCACTGTCCGATCTCCGCCCAGATGTCGGTCCACACCGGCAGCCAGTCGGCGAGATACGCGGAGATGTCGGCGGGCAGCGCCGAGGGGATGCGGCCCCAGTCCGTGGCGTGGAAGACCGTGTGCGTCATGTTGTACCCGGTCATCCAGTCGACGAGCCACGGCTCCGGGACCGCGCCCAGCCAGCAGGCGCGGATCAGCGCGTCCCGGTCGACGGCGCGGGCGCCCCCGTCGAACCCGCCGAGCCGGGCCGCGTTGGCGACGGCGAGGCGCCGGTTCGGCAGCATCTCCGTGGCACGGACCGAGCGCAGCGAGGTGGTGTGCGTGAGCAGCCGGTCGAGCGCCTCGTGACGGTAGCCGCAGCGGGTGAAGTGGCCGTACGTCTCCAGCGGGTCACTCATCATCGGATAGCGCAGCAGCCGCTCGTGGAGCATCGCGCCCCCGCCGAGCTGCTTCCAGGAGAAGTCCAGCAGCTCGCGGGCGAGCCGCAGTTCGGTGCTGCCGGCGACCGCCTCGCGCAGCACGAGGGACGCGGCGAGCGCGGTTTCGCCCAGCGGCTTGTAGACGCTGTCGGGGTCGGCGAGTTCGACGGTGGTCCCGGCGGGCAGCGCGCCGCGCTCACGGTGGTCGTACAGCCAGGCCAGAGCGCGGCCGGCGATCCGGTGGGCGGCTGGTGTGACGGACATGGCCATCAGGTCTCGGTCCGATCGGGCGGCGATCAGCGGGGTGACCGCGAGGGGCAGCGGGTTCGGGGGAGCGCGGGCGGGGTCACGCGGTGATCAGATGACGGGCGATCGCGGTGTCCAGCGCGAGCCGGTCGCCCTCGGCCATCAGGCCGAGGTGCTCCACCAGCGGCGCCGGGTCGAGCCGCAGCCGCACCCCGTCCGCGTGCAGCCAGGCCAGCCAGCGCGTGATGCGCGCGGCCGTGGGGTAGTCGCCGCGCAGTACGGCGCGGCTCGCCCCACGGGCCAGTCCCAGCGGCGCGGCGCGCGCGGCGTCGTGCACCGGGCCGTCCAGTCCGGGCAGCGCCAGGGTGGACAGCTGACCCATCATGACCGACCACGCGGCCCAGCCGGTCCCGCCGTCGCGGTGCCCGGCGCCCGGGGGCGGCTCCGGCAGCCGAGGCGCCGTCAGCTCGCCATTCGCCCCCTCGGTGAGCAGGGTCAGCAGGGTGACGGTGGCCCAGTCGCGCCAGGCCATCACCCAGGGCCCCTCGGCCCCGGTGGGCGGCGGCTCGGGCATCTCCCGCGAGGGCGGCGCGGATGTGAAGGCCAGGGCCACCGCCTCCGCGTCCTGCGGAGGGAAGGCGGCCCCGGTCAGCAGGGCGGGGGCGAAGGTGTCGGCGCCCAGGATGCGGATGGCGGCGAGCGCCGCGCCGGGGTCCCGCGCGTTCTCGACGTGGTCGGCGACCATGGCCGTGCCCCCGGTGCCGTGAAGGGCACCGAGGGCACGTCGTGCCAGGCCGGCCGCTGATGCGTGATAGGCCGTCCGCGACCGGTCGGGACTCACCGGGTCTTCGGCTCCGCGGGCTCCTTCGGTGAAAGGAGAAGGAGCAGCAGCAGGACGCCGGCGCCCTCCGGTGCGTACACCGGGGCGTCGCTCATCGGCGCTTCGGGTTCGGTCATCGCCGTACCCAACGCGTGCTCGTCGAGGGTGATTTCTGCCGGGCTGATGGTCCGGGAAAGCATCATCGGCTCCTCGTATAGACGGTGTCGCCCTGTCTGGGCAATGCCACACTCAACTGTAGGGTGAATCGGGCAAATCAACCAATTGGGACGATAGTTCACCATTCAAACCCCGGGTCGATCCGGGCTCCCGCCTATACATGGAAGGGAACGGTCGTCACGACGATCTTCGGAAGCGGCCGCAGCGCCCTCCGCAGCCGCCCCGCCAGATAGCTGTGCAGAATCCGGTGCCACCAGTGCCGTACGACGATCTCCGGCAGGATGACGGTGACCGTCAGGTCCGGACGCTGGTGGTGCAGCGACTCGATATAGCTCACCAGCGGCGCGACGATCGCCCGGTACGGGGAGATGACGACGCGCAGCGGAAGATGATCGCCCCACAGGAGCCAGGCGTCGTGGAAGCGCTCGGCGTCCTCGTCACTGGGGCTCACATGCACGGCGAGGACGGGCTGCTGGAGGGAAGCGGCGTAGGCCAGCGCGCGCATGCTGGCCTGGTGCAGCCCTTCGAGCGGTACGACGGAGAGATGACGGATCTCCTCCGGGGTGTCCTCGGTCTCCGCGTCCCGCTCCTTCCCCGGCGCCCCCGTCGACACCGAAGGCACCCAGGGCCCCGGCGGAGGCGGTGGCGGCGGTGGCTCCTCGGTGCCGGGGAGGGGAGCGATCGTACGGCTGGGGATCTCGATCATCTGCGGGTGCAGCCTCAGCGCCTCGCGCACCTTGTCGTAGTGGCTCCGGATCCGCGTCGTCACCAGCAGGAACAGGGCGACGGTGAGAATGGCCAGCCACGCCCCGGCCGTGAACTTGGTGACACCGGCCGTGATGAAGACGACCGCCGAGAGCAGGGCGCCGGTGGCGTTGAAACACAGACTCTTGCGCCAGTGCCGGTCGCGCCCGCGCCACCAGTGCACCACCATGCCGCTCTGCGACAGGGTGAAAGCGAGGAAGACCCCGACCGCGTACAGCGGAATCAGCGACGCGGTCCTGCCGTCGAACGCCACGTAGACCACCGCCGCCGCCACCGAGAGCACGATGATCCCGTTGCTGAAGGCCAGCCGGTCGCCCAGCCGCAGGAAGATGCGGGGCGCGTGATCGTCGCGCGCCAGCAGGAACAGCACCCGGGGGAAGTCGTTGTACGCGGTGTTCGCGGCGAGCAGCAGCACCAGCGCCGTCGCCACCTGCGTGAAGACGTACATGCCTCCGGAACCGTAACTGCGGTGGGCCAGTTGGGACAGGATCGTCTCCTGGGACTCCGGGACGAGCCCCTCGAAATGAACGATGGCGACCGTGCCGGCGAAGAGCACCACGAGCAGCCCGATCATCCAGGTCAGTGTCGTGCGCGCGTTGCGCCAGGCGACCGGCTGGAAGGCGGGGACCGCGTTGGAGATCGCCTCGATACCGGTCATCGCCGTCGCACCGGAGGCGAACGCCTTGGCCACCAGCAGGACACCGACACCCTCGGTCGCGTGCAGCGGCGGCGTCGCGACGGTATGGAAGTCACGCCCGGACGCGTGGTAGAGCGCGACGCCGACCAGCGACAGGATGGCGATGATGAAGGCGTACGTGGGCGCCGCGAACAGCGCCCCCGCCTGCCGGACGCCGCGCAGATTCCCCGCCAGCAGAACGGCGATGACCAGTACCCCGATCAGCACGACGTCGTCGGCGAGTCGCGGGATCGCCGAGGTGACCGCCGCCATTCCCGACGAGACCGAGACGGCGACCGTCAGGATGTAATCCGTCATCAGCCCGGCGGCGGCCACCAGCCCCGGTACCCGCCCCAGATTGTCCGTCGCGACGATGTACGAGCCACCGCCGTGCGGATACGCGCGGATGGTCTGACGGTACGACGCCCCGACGGCCAGCATCAGGAAGACGATCGCCAGGGACACCGGCACCGAGTAACGCAGCCCCGCCGTACCGGCGAGCACCAGGACCGCGAGCAGCGCCTCGGGGCCGTACGCCACCGACGACAGCGCGTCCGCCGAGAGGACCGGCAGCGCCACGATCTTGCGCATCCGTTCCCGCGCGATCGCGGTGCTCTTCAGCGGCGCCCCGAGCACCGCGCGCCGCAGACGCAGGCCGAATCCGCCGGTCACGGCCGCGCCCTCGGTGCCCGCCTCCTCGGTGCCAGGCTCCTCCGGTCCGCCCCCTCCGGGCCCGCCCTCTCCGGTACCGGCCGCCTGTGACGGCGGCTCACGGAGCGCCGGGACCCGCACGAAACGGCCGAAGCGGGCCGGTACGATCTGCGCCGGTTCGGGATAGCTGCCGACCTCGGGATCCACCGGCAGCGCGCGGCGCCATGCCTCGGGGGCGGCGGAGACCCGCCCCCACTCGTGCCCCACCTGGCGCAGCAGCGCCGACTGCTCCGCGTCCAGCTTCGGCATGATGACCGGGCCGCCGCCGCTGTCGCTCGTGGTCCGGCCGCCGCCCCGCCCGCCTGCTCCCTGGGTATCCGTCACACCCGCGAGTCTCTTCGGCGGACCGGGCCGCCGGTCCCTCCTGCCCCGGACGACACACGGGCGGCCACACCGACCACCCGTTCGGGTGTACGAGTGCGCCCCGCCCGGCCGTTCACGCCCCGGACCGCGCCTCCTCCGCCGGCCGGCGCGCCCGGCGCGCCCGTCCGGCCCCTGTCGACGAGAATCGCGCACGTCGGCCCCGGCGCCGCCACGGTGTGAGAGGCACGCCGGCGGGCAGACGCGCAGCGTTGCGCAAGCGAGAAGGAAAGGACGTGCGGCACATGCGAGTGGCGTTTCTCGTAGCGACCGAGGGCATCGAGCAGGTCGAACTGACGCGGCCGTGGCAGGCCGTGGGCGACGCCGGAGGCGAGCGGACGCTGGTCTCCACGGAACCGGGGACGGTGCGGGCGTTCAACCACCTCGACAAGGGGGACACCTTCCCCGTCGACCGGACGGTCTCCGGGACGACCGCCGCGGAGTACGACGCCCTGGTACTGCCCGGGGGTGTCGCCAACCCGGACGCACTGCGGACGGACGCGGACGCCGTGGCGTTCGTACGGGCCTTCTTCGACGCGGGAAAGCCGGTGGCGGCGATCTGTCACGCCCCGTGGACGCTCATCGAGGCCGACGTGGTGCGCGGCAGGACCCTGACCTCCTGGCCGAGCCTGCGCACGGACCTGCGCAACGCGGGCGCCACCTGGGTCGACGAACAGGTCAAGGTCTGCACGTCCGCGCCGAGCACCCTGATCACCAGCCGGAAGCCCGACGACCTCGACGCCTTCTGCGCGGCGTTTCTCCAGGCTTTCGGCGGCTGAGGCCGGGACGCGGCGGCCGGGAACGGGGCCGGGGCCGGATCCCGCCCGCAGGGTCAGGGAAGAACGGTCAGCGTGAAGGAGTGCCCGGCGGGGTCCGCGTAGACGCGTACGTCACGCGGACCGCCGTTGTCCTTGGTGTCCAGGGGCCTGGCCCCCAGACTGATCGCCTCGCGCTCCGCCTCGTCGATGTCGCCCCGCGACACCAGGATCCGCAGGTGCGCCTGCTGGGAGCTCTCCGGGCGCGGCCAGCTCGCCGGCGCGTATCCGTGATCCCTGCGGATCGCGAGATGGACTCCGCCGTCGCCGACGATCTCCACGAAGTCCGGATCCCCGCCGATCCGGATCTCCGCGTCGAGGAACGTCGAGTAGAACTCCGCGAGCTCCACGGGTTCGGCGCAGTCGAGGACGAGAACACTGGTCTTCGCGACAGTCATGCCCCTGCGTCTGCCCCGCGTGCTCACCCGCACACCGTGCGTCAGGTCCGGTTGCCGTCGCGGGGGGGGGGGGGCCCCCCCCCCCCCCCGCGCCCGGGGGGGGGGGGGGGGCCCGGGGGGGGGGGCCCGGGGGGCCCCCCCCCCCCCCCCCCCCGCCCCCCCCCCCCCCCCCCCCCCCCGGGGGGGGGGGGGGGGGGGCGGGGGGGGGGGGGGGCCCCCCCCCCCCCGCGACGGAAGGAGAACGGTGAGCGATCGACGGATGGAAGGTCCCGGGGAACACGGCCCCGTCATACCCAGGGACATGCCCGACCAACAGGTCCAGCCGGGAGACGATCCCCTGGACATCCGGCCCGCCGGGCGGGACGCCACGGACGCCACGGAAGACACCGACACCACGGAAGAGACCGTCGGCACGGAGGACGGCGGATCCGACCAGCGGATTCCCGACCCGGACGAGTCCGGAGCGGGCCGCCGGGGCAGCCCGCGGCGGGGCGGCGTGCACCCGGAACAGCCCGTACCGGACGAAGCGACCGGCTGACGGCTCCGGTCGCACACTCGGTCCGCCGGAGAGAGCCTGGAAGCGATCACGTCATCGCCGGGCACCTCGCGGCGGTGGGGCGGAACGGCGGTACAGCGGTACGGCGGTACAGAAAGGAAAGATCCACGTGAACACAGCGGAGCATCCCGAGGCACAGGTCATGGTGGCACTCAGCGGCCGGGTGAAGGAGGACGCGCGCGCGGTGTTCGGTGCGCTCGGTACGGCCTTCGCCTCCGATCGCGCGGCCGACGACATCCCGCAGGACGTGGCGGGGAACCGTCCGACCGTGTGGACGGCGACGTTCGACGTGTCGGACGCTCACACGAAGCCCGGACCGGCCAACCTGACGCAGCCCGTCACGGTCACCCTGCACGGCGGCTACCAGGCGGTGGACAGCCTGCGCAAGGCCCTCACCTCCGCGTTCGCGGTCCGGGTCGTCGGCACGGCCTCCGGTGACCAGGAGGAGGAGGTCCAGCTGCGGCTGGAGAGCCACTGACCGTTGAACTCGTGCCGCGCGCTGCGCGCGGCACCCGGTACACAGAACCGCGTACGCCGGCTCCCTCGGCGTACGCGGTCGCCGTTCCCGCACCCGTGTTGCGGGCCCGGCCGGGCGGGCGCACGCTATGAGTGACCCAGAAGTGTCACCCGCTCACGCTTCGTATTCGGGGGTCGTTGGTCTCGACGTGGTGAAGCATGCGGGCCTCTCGCTGAGGAGCCTCGAACATGACCGTTCCGCTCGACCGTCACTACCTGGTCGAACTGCACGCCTCCCCGGAGCGCGTCGCGCAGATACGGCGCATCGTCGCCGCGCACCTCCGGTTCTGGAAACTCGACCCGCACGTCGGGCCCGTCTGCGCGGGCCTCGACGAACTGCTGACCAACGTGCTGCGCCACGCCGGCGACGACAACAGGTGCGTGCTCGAACTCCGTTGGCGGGGCCGTCATCTCACCGCCTCCGTGGCGGACAACGGCCCGCCCATGCCACGCCTGGTCACGGCCGGCGGCGGCGGACTCGCCCGCGTCGCCGCTCTGAGCGACAGCTGGGGGACCTGCGCCACCGCCGACGGCAAAGTCATCTGGTTCACCCGCAGTGTGCGGACGCCGCAGAACATCCCCCGGGTGCCGTGGGCCCCCCTCGCCGGGCTCGACGCCGCGCAGCGGCAGCCGGCGTCCGTGCCGGGGCCGGTGCCCGCCCCTGTCCTGTCCCTTGTGTGACGCCGAAGCGCCGCGCACCGGGCGGACTCACGTCCGCTCCGGGCGCGCGGCGCTCACGACGACGGCGCTCGCGGGGGTCCCGGGGGACCCGCACCGCCGCCTACGCGTGGTCGGGGTTCGCGGTTTCCTAGGGGGTCTCGGGATTCTCGGGGTTCTCGGGGTATATCGGGTCCGGGACGAGATGGACGGCGGCCTCCTCGGCCGACGCGGCGGCGCCGTCGATGCCGACGTCGCTCGCGATCATGTCCTTCTCGGCGTCCTCGTGGGCTCCCTCGTCGGGGGCGACCAGCCGTCCGGAGCGGTACTCCCCGACCTCACCGTCCAGCGTCTCGCCCTCGCCGAACGGCAGGTCGCCGATGCCGTCCCCGTCGGGGACGGTCTGGTCGGGGATCTCCTCCGCGAGTCGCTGGTCGAGCGATTCGCCCGCCCGCTGCTCGGCGGCCGTCGTCCCCGTGTGCTCGACGCCCAGCGGGCGCTCCGGAGGGGACCAGCCCTCGTCGAAGGGGTCCGAGCCCCGGTCGATGAGCGTGTCCTCCGGGTCGAGGATGCCTTCGTCCTCGGTGACCTCGGAGTGATCCGGCTGGTAGACCTCGTCGCCCATCTCGCTGCTGTCGCCGCTCACGTCGTACTCCTCGCTTCGTTCCTCTCCCGCGACGGCTCAGGCGGCCGGGTGAAGGAGTACCTTCGTCCAGCCGTCGTCGCGGGCGTCGAAGTGCCGGTACCCCTCGGCGGCCTCGGCAAGCGGGAGTTCGTGGGAGACGATCCAGGACGGTCGGGCCCTGCCCTGCTGGATGAGTCCGCACAGCTGGCGGTTGTACGCCTTGACGTTGCACTGGCCGGTGCCCATGGTCTGGCCCTTGAACCAGTGCAGGCCGTAGTCGAAGGCGACCTCGCCGTCCTGGTAGAGGCTGTCCGGGCTGTTCGGGTCCTGCGGCACGAAGACCCCCACGACCCCGATGCCGCCGGTGAACTTGACCGAGTGGACGAGGTTGTTGAGGGTGGCGTTGGGATGTTCCTGGCCCTGGGCGTCATGGGCCTGATAGCCCACGCATTCACAACCACGGTCCGCGCCGGCGCCGTTGGTGATCTCGTTGATCCGGTCGACCGCCGACCCCTTCGTGTCGTCGACGGGGATGGCGCCGATCCGCTCGGCCAGGGCCAGCCGGTCCGGATGGCGGTCGACGACCATGACCTGGCCCGCGCCCTTCAGCGTCGCCGAGAGCGCGGCCATGAGGCCCACCGGCCCCGCTCCGTAGATGACCACCGATTCGCCCGCCCGCAGGCCCGCGAGTTCCGTGGCATGCCAGCCGGTGGGGAAGACGTCGGAGAGCATCACGTAGTCGCTCTGCCTCTCCCTGGCCTCCTCCGGCAGCACCAGACAGTTGTGGTCGCCGTACGGAACCCGCAGCAGCTCCGCCTGGCCTCCGCTGTGCGGTCCCATCCCGGCGAAGCCGTACGCGGCGCCCGCCATCGTCGGGTCCGGGTTGGTGGTGAGGCAGTAGGCGGTCTTTCCCGCCTCGCAGTTGCGGCAGAACCCGCAGGAGATGTTGAACGGGAGACAGACCAGGTCGCCGACGCGCACCCGGTCGATGCCCTCCCCGATGGCGATCACTTCGCCCATGTTCTCGTGGCCGAGTGTCCGCCCGGTCTCCATCTCGGTCCGGCCTTCGTACATATGCAGGTCCGACCCGCAGATGTTCGTGGTGGTGATCTTCACCAGGACATCGGTGGGACGCTCGATCCGGGCGTCGGGGACATCCTTGACGACGACGTCGCGGGTGCCTTCGTACACAAGAGCCTTCATGGCGTGTTCCCCTGCCTCTCGGCGCGCTCCGGCAGCACAGCCGTCCAGGTCGCCAGGAACGCGCGTGTGGTCGGTCGGGTCAGTGCTGCTCGACGTGTCTGCCCGAGGGCGGCTCACCCCTCTGATCCCCTTTATTTCCTTTATCCCCTTTGTCCAGACTCCCATCAATCACCGCCGTGTCAACCGCCGTGTCAGCCGACAGGTCGACCGGCAGGTCAACGGGCAGGCGAACGGCCCCACCCGACAGGGCGGAGCCCGCCGCCGGGCACCCCTGGTGTTTGTCCCCGCACGCGGGGGGCACGTGGTCAGTCCATCCGTACGACCCGATATGTCACCGTCCGGAGTCGAACGTGAGCCGAGAACGCATCGTCATCGTGGGAGCCGGATTCGCCGGCTACCAGGCCGCCCGTACGCTCTCCCAGCGCGTACGCGACAAGGCCGAAATCGTCCTGCTGAACCCGACCGACTACTTCCTCTACCTCCCGTTGCTGCCCCAGGTCGCGGTGGGCATCCTGGAGCCCCGCCGGGTGACGGTCTCCCTCCTCGGCACCCTGCCCCGGGTACGTCTCGTCCTGGGCGAGGCGGATCACATCGACCTGGAGTCGCGGCGCATCGCCTACACCGGACCCGAGGGCGAGCGGGGTGAGTTGGCGTACGACAGGCTGGTCCTCGCCGTCGGCAGCGTCAACAAACTGCTGCCGGTCCCCGGGGTCGCCGAGTACGCGCACGGCTTCCGGGGGCTGCCGGAGGCGCTCTACCTGCGGGACCACGTGACCCGCCAGATCGAACTCGCCGCCACCACCGAGGACCCCCGGGAGTGCGCGTCGCGCTGCACCTTCGTCGTGGTCGGCGCCGGCTACACCGGCACCGAGGTCGCCGCTCAGGGCAAGCTCTTCACCGACGCCCTGGTCCGCAAGCAGCGCGTGTGGAAGCACGCGAGCAAGCCGCGCTGGCTGCTCCTCGACCTCGCCCCGCGCGTCCTGCCCGAACTGGACCGCAGGCTCTCCGAGACCGCGGACCGCGTGCTGCGCGCCCGGGGCGTGGACGTACGCACCCGCATGTCCGTCAAGAAGGCGGAACCGGACGGGATCACGCTCGACGACGACGAGTACATCGAGACACGCACCCTCGTGTGGTGCGTGGGCGTACGGCCCGACCCGCTGGTCTCCACCCTGGGGCTGCCCGTCGAGCGCGGCCGGCTGATCGTCGACCCGCAGCTCAATGTGCCGGGCCACCCGGAGGTGTTCGCCTGCGGCGACGCCGCCGCCGTACCGGATCTGACCCGGCCGGGGGAGTACACCCCGATGACCGCCCAGCACGCCGGACGGCAGGGCAAGGTCGCGGGCCGCAATGTGGCCGCCTCCCTGGGGTACGGGGAGCGGCAGACCTACAAGCACAACGACCTGGGATTCGTCGTGGACCTCGGCGGTGTCAAGGCCGCGGCGAATCCCCTCGGGGTGCCGCTGTCCGGACCGCTCGCGGGGGCCGTCACGCGCGGCTACCACCTGGCGGCCATGCCCGGAAACCGGGTGCGCGTCGCGGCCGACTGGATGCTCGACGCGATTCTGCCGAGGCAGGCCGTACAACTCGGCCTCGTCCGCTCGTGGACGGTACCGCTCGAATCGTCGTCCCCCGAACTGGCGAGGGTCCCCGGCGCACCTGACGCACCCGGCGCACCTGACGCACCTGACGCACCTGACAAGGAGTGACATGACCACCAAGACCGCCGGTACCGCTCTGAGCAGCGCCGAACTGACCGAACTGGCACAGCAGTTGAGGGTCGACGCCGTACGCGTCGCCGACACGGCCGGGTCGGGCCACCCGACCTCCTCCATGTCCGCCGCCGACCTCATGGCGGCCCTGCTCGCCAACCATCTGCGCTACGACTTCGACCGGCCCGGGCATCCGGGCAACGACCGGCTGATCTTCTCCAAGGGGCACGCCTCGCCGCTGCTGTACTCGATGTATCTGGCGGCGGGCGCGATCGACGAGGAGGAGTTCCGCACCTACCGCACTCTCGGCAGCCGCCTCGAAGGCCATCCGACACCCCGGCTCCCCTGGGTCGACACCGCCACCGGCTCGCTCGGCCAGGGCCTGCCCGTCGGCGTCGGCATGGCGCTCGCCGGCCAGCGCCTCGGCAGCTCCCCGTACCGCGTCTGGGTGCTCTCCGGCGACAGCGAGATGGCCGAGGGCTCGGTGTGGGAGGCGATCGAGCACGCCGGTGACCAGCACCTCGACTCGCTGACCCTCGTCATCGACGTCAACCGGCTCGGCCAGCGCGGCCCCACCCGTCACCAGCGGGACCTGGAGGCGTACGGGCGCAGGCTGCGGGCCTTCGGCTGGCACACCATCGAGATCGACGGCCACGACATGGACGCCGTCGACGCCGCCTTCGGCGAGGCGCGGTCCACGACGCGCAGGCCCACCGCGATCATCGCGGGCACCCGCAAGGGCCGGGGCGTCGCCGCCGTCGAGGACCGCGAGGGCATGCACGGCAAGCCGCTGCCCGACGAGCGGGAAGCCATCGAGGAACTCGGCGGGCGGCGCGACATCCGCGTGCGGGTGGCGAAGCCGGACGGAGACGGGACCTCCCACGGGACCTCCCGTGCCGGCGACCGCGCCGGGCGGGGCGCCGCCGTCGAACTGCCGCGCTACGACCTGGGCGAGGAGGTCGCCACCCGGGACGCGTACGGCAAGGCGCTCGCCGCCCTCGGCACGGCGCGCGGCGATGTCGTCGCCCTGGACGGCGAGGTCAGCGACTCCACCCGCGCCGAATTCTTCGCGAAGGAGCACCCGGAGCGGTTCTTCGAGTGCTACATCGCGGAACAGCAGCTGGTGGCGGCCGCCGTCGGCATGCAGGCGATGGGCCACGTCCCGTACGCCTCGACCTTCGCGGCCTTCCTGACCCGCGCGCACGACTTCCTGCGCATGGCGGCCGTCAGCCGTGCCTCGCTCAATGTCGTGGGCTCGCACGCGGGCGTCGCGATCGGCCAGGACGGCCCGTCCCAGATGGGCCTGGAAGACCTCGCCATGTTCCGTTCCCTCCACGGCAGTACGGTGCTCCACCCCTGCGACGCCAACCAGACGGCGCAGCTCGTGGCGACCATGCACGGGCTGTCCGGCGTGCGCTACCTGCGCACGCTGCGGGGGAAGACCCCGGTCATCTACGGCCCCGACGAGCGCTTCCCGGTCGGCGGCAGCAAGGTGCTGCGGCACTCGGACGCGGACCAGGTGACGCTGATCGCGGCCGGCACGACGGTCCATGAGTGTCTCAAGGCGGCGGACCTGCTGGGCCGGGAGGGCATCCCCGTCCGGGTCATCGACCTTTACTCCGTCAAGCCGGTCGACGAACGCACCCTCCAGGCCGCGGCGGTCGACACCGGCTGCCTGGTCACCGTGGAGGACCACCACCCGCAGGGCGGTATCGGGGACGCGGTCGCCGAGGTCTTCTCCGACGGCCGTCCCGCGCCGAAGCGGCTCGTACGCCTGGCGGTGGGGAACATGCCGGGCTCCGCGACCCCGCAGGAGCAGCTGCGGGCGGCGGGCATCGACGCGGACTCGATCGCGGCGGGGCTGCGTCTGCTGGTGGAACAGATCATCAACTGAGCGCGGGACGTGGCGGGGCACGGGATGCCCCGCCACCCGCTCTCGTCCCACGCATCGCGCCCGACGTTTTTCGCGGCGCCACGTTTCGGAGCGGGCCATCGGGTACCCGGAAAAAGAGGCCCGCGGTCGCGGGCCGTGCGGGAGACATCCAGCAGACACGCGGCAGAGAGGACGTCCGGCATGAGCACCGAGATCGGTCCCCGGCCCGTAGGGGCGCCGGCGGACCGGCCCGCCGAGCGCGAAGGGCTGATACGCACCCGCGTCCCGGCCCGCGCCACCCGGCGGGAACAGCGGGCGAGAGACGGCCGGGAGCGGCAGGAGGCGGACCAGGACGGGAATGTGGTGCGGGGAGAGGATTGACATGACTGTGCGGCTGACCACTGCTCAACCGGACATGGGCCACGACGCGGAGACCTGGGAGTGGCTCCGGCAAGCGGCCTGCGTGGACGCGGACCCCGAACTGTTCTTCCCCGTGGGGGAATCCGGGCCCGCCGCCGAGCAGGCGGAGCGCGCCAAGCGGATCTGTCACGGCTGCCCGGTGGAGAAGCAGTGCCTCGAATGGGCGCTGAGTACCGGCCGTACCTCCGGGGTGTGGGGCGGTACGGACGAGGAGGAGCGCCGCCGGCTGCGGCGCCGGATCGACCGCCGCCGGACCCCGGGGAACGCCCCGGCACGCGGCCCCCAGCAGCCCGCCCCCGGCCGGTCGCGCCGGCGCCCTTGACGCGGCCGGACGACACCGTCCCCGTGTCGCGCGGCCGGGTGCCGCCGTCACGTGTTGCGCGGCCGGGCAGGTCGCGGAAGGGTCGGACTGTCGAATCGAGGAGGAATCGCCCATGCCCATCGCGACGGTGAACCCCGCCAGCGGGGAGACGCTCAAGACCTTCGACGCGCTGGGGGCCGACGAGATCGAGCACCGTATCGCCACGGCCGACGCCACGTTCAGGCAGTACCGCACCACCGGTTTCGACGAGCGGGCGCGGCTGCTGATCCGCGCCGCCGGCCTGCTGGAGCGGGACGAGGCGGAGATCGCCCGCACCATGACCACCGAGATGGGCAAGCCGGTCGCGGCCGCCCGCGCGGAGGCCGCGAAGTGTGCGAAGGCGATGCGCTGGTACGCGGAGCACGCCGGGGAACTCCTGGCCGACGAACACCCCTCGGACGCCGACGTGAAGGACTCCGGCGCCGTACGGGCGAGCGTCCACTACCGGCCGCTGGGCGTGGTCCTCGCCGTGATGCCGTGGAACTTCCCCCTCTGGCAGGTCGTACGCTTCGCGGCCCCGGCCCTGATGGCGGGGAACGTCGGCCTGCTCAAGCACGCCTCGAACGTCCCGCAGACCGCGCTCTATCTGGAGGACCTGTTCCGCCGGGCCGGATTCCCGGCGGGCTGCTTCCAGACCCTGCTGGTGGGCTCCGGGGCCGTCGAGGACATCCTGCGCGACCCCCGGGTCGCCGCCGCGACGCTCACCGGCAGCGAGCCGGCCGGCCGGTCGGTCGCGGCGATCGCCGCCGACGAGGTCAAGAAGACCGTCCTGGAGCTGGGCGGCAGCGACCCGTACGTGGTCATGCCGTCGGCGGACGTCGAGCGGGCGGCGGCGACGGCGGTCACGGCCCGGGTGCAGAACAACGGCCAGTCCTGCATCGCCGCCAAGCGCTTCATCGTGCATGAGGACGTCTACGACGCGTTCGCCGCCCGCTTCACCGCCGGCATGCGCGATCTGATGGTCGGCGACCCGCTCGACGAGTCCACCGACATCGGTCCGCTCGCCAGCGAGCAGGGCCGAGCCGACCTGGAGGAACTGGTCGACGACGCGCTGAGCCGGGGAGCGACCGCGCTGTGCGGCGGCCGGCGCCCGCAGGAGCACGAACAGGGCTGGTTCTACGCCCCCACCGTGCTCGCCGACATCACCGACGCGATGCGCATCCACCGTGAGGAGACGTTCGGTCCCGTCGCCACGCTCTACCGGGTCGCGAGCCTCGACGAAGCGGTGGCGCTCGCCAACGACACCCCCTTCGGGCTCAGTTCCAATGTGTGGACACGCGACGAGGACGAGGTCGACCGCTTCGTACGCGACCTGGAGGCGGGCGGTGTCTTCTTCAACGGGATGACGGCCTCCCACCCCGCGCTCCCGTTCGGCGGTGTCAAGCGCTCGGGATACGGGCGTGAGCTGTCGGGCCACGGTATCCGCGAGTTCTGCAACATCACCACGGTGTGGCACGGCGCGTAGGCAGCGACCGGGTGACGGGCACGGCGCGGGCGGCGGAGCACAGGACCGTCGAGGTCCGCCGGGGTCCGCCGGGGCGCCCCGCCGCCACATCCCGCCGGGCGCTCCGCCGCCCACATTTCCCCGGGCGCCCCGCCACCATCCGGGACGGTGACGAGGCGCGGTGCCCGTTCGGTTACCCCGTGCCCGGATCGTCGGGCCTGTCCGGCGGAAAGTCCCCGGACAGCGCCGCGGCCATCCGCAGCTCGGTCGCGGCCTCCTCGCTCCGGCCCTGGCGCTCCAGCGTGCGGCCCAGCATCAGCCGGGCGTAATGCTCCACCGGGTGGCGTTCCAGGACGGCACGCAGCTCGGCCTCCGCCTTCCCCAGCCGCGCCGAGTGGTAGTAGGCACGGGCGAGCAGCAGCCGCGCGTCGGTCTGCTCCGGGGCCTCGTCCACCAGCCCGCCCAGAATGCGGGCGGCCGTGACGTACTCCTTGGCATCGAAGAACAGCTGCGCGCGGTTCCACCGCTCAGCGGCCGTCCCGAACTCGTAGTACGCGCTCTCCACGTGCCCTCCTTGTGCCTGATCAGCCTGGCTGATCATCCCGCGGGCCGATCCCCGCGTACCGTCTCAACAGAACAACATGGTTGAATATTCCACTATCTATGGGCCGTGCTTCCCCGCAGGGCGGTCTACATTGGCCGCCATGAGCAATCTCGATCGTCAGGCGTCCCTCGCCGTCGGCGGTGGACGCGGCTTCGTCGTCGCCGAGCCGGTGCGCGAGCTGCTGAGCCCGCGCCGGGTCCAGCTGGGCGAGTCCACCGAGGTCCGCCGACTGCTGCCCAACCTGGGCCGCCGTATGGTCGGAGCCTGGGCCTTCGTCGATCATTACGGCCCCGACGACATCGCCGACGAACCCGGGATGCAGGTACCGCCGCACCCGCACATCGGACTCCAGACCGTCAGCTGGCTGCACGAGGGCGAGGTCCTGCACCGCGACAGCCTCGGCAGCCTCCAGACCATCCGCCCGCGCGAGCTGGGGCTGATGACCGCGGGCAGGGCGATCTCCCACTCCGAGGAAAGCCCCCGCCCGCACGCCCGCTTTCTCCACGGCGCTCAGCTCTGGGTAGCGCTCCCGGAAGCCCACCGGCACGTCGAGCCGCACTTCCAGCACCACGCCGAACTGCCCGTCGTCACCGCTCCCGGCCTGACCGCCACCGTCATCCTCGGCTCGCTCGACGGCGCCCGCTCGCCCGGCACGACCTACAGCCCCCTCGTCGGCGCCGACCTGGCACTGACCGCCGGCACCGGGACGCGGCTGCCGCTCGACCCCGACTTCGAGTACGCCGTGCTGACCATGTCCGGCGAGGCCGAGGCCGACGGCGTGCCACTCCTGCCCGGCTCCATGCTCTACCTCGGCTGCGGCCGCTCGGAACTCCCCCTGCGCGCCGCCTCCGACGCCGGGCTGATGCTCCTCGGCGGCGAGCCGTTCGAGGAGGAGCTGGTCATGTGGTGGAACTTCATCGGCAGATCAGATACCGAGATCGTAGAGGCCCGCGAGGCGTGGATCAAGGGCGATCGCTTCGGCGATGTCCACGGCTTCGACGGCCCCCGCCTCTCCGCCCCTACGCTCCCCACAAGCCCGCTGAAACCCCGGGGACGGGTGCGCTGACCTGGCCTGTTGTCCTGCGCGAGAGGGGCAGCAACTCCCCGTCGGGCTCAGCATCCGCACCTGCCGAACGCTGCCTGCGGGGACCCGGAGAACCGGCTGCCGAGGGTCCCCGGGCGGAGGCGTGAAATCCCATGTGTGACAGCCCGAAACAGGGTTTGCCAGGATCAATGCTGACCCAATGCTGACTTTCCTGACGGGTCGTCATCTGTCCTTTCGCCCGTACCACGGGACTCTGACCTCGGAATGAACCATCGCGCTGGTTGGCGGAGAACGCTTCATGGAGTGACCGATGCTGACCCTGGTCACTCCCCGCGCGGGCGGGGAGGACTCGCCGATCTCCGCGCGGCGCTCACCGTCGCGCGGAACACCCCCGCGCGGGCGGGGAGGACGTGAAGACGCATTCCGATCAGGTCGGCAAAGGCGGAACACCCCCGCGCGGGCGGGGAGGACGCCGACAGGTGGAAGAAGCACAGTTGACCGATCGGAACACCCCCGCGCGGGCGGGGAGGACACCATCACCGGCGGCATCATCAACGGCGCCGAGGGAACACCCCCGCGCGGGCGGGGAGGACGACGGCCCCTTACTCCGGGTGGCCCGTGGCATCGGAACACCCCCGCGCGGGCGGGGAGGACGGCGTCCCCTGCAACGTCAGCCGCTGAATCTCCGGAACACCCCCGCGCGGGCGGGGAGGACTCGCGAAGCCACGCCTGGAAGGCGGGGAACGACGGAACACCCCCGCGCGGGCGGGGAGGACGTCACCCTCCGCGTCACCGACCCCGGGTTCTACGGAACACCCCCGCGCGGGCGGGGAGGACGGCCGCCGCGGCGACGAAGCGGGACCGGTCGACGGAACACCCCCGCGCGGGCGGGGAGGACGGGGTGGCAGTAGTGGCCAGCGTCGATGGACTCGGAACACCCCCGCGCGGGCGGGGAGGACCTGCTCACTGCCACCACCACACCCCCTTGATCCGGAACACCCCCGCGCGGGCGGGGAGGACCCCTCGCGACCTCGCCCTCTTCGAGGGCGCGTCGGAACACCCCCGCGCGGGCGGGGAGGACGCCGCGGTAGTGGCTGGCGTGGGGGAAGTTCGCGGAACACCCCCGCGCGGGCGGGGAGGACTGCCAACGGATTACGTTTGCCCTGACTGTCCTCGGAACACCCCCGCGCGGGCGGGGAGGACCCCGGCGGTTCCGTGTCCAGATCAACTCTGGGCGGAACACCCCCGCGCGGGCGGGGAGGACGCCGTCCTTTCGGTGTCGCCGCTCTGCGCGGCCGGAACACCCCCGCGCGGGCGGGGAGGACGTGCTCCAGGCGCAGCCGGCCGTTGCGGATCGCGGAACACCCCCGCGCGGGCGGGGAGGACTCGCGGACTGCGTGGTGGAAGGCGACGGCGAGCGGAACACCCCCGCGCGGGCGGGGAGGACGCCGGCAGGCCCAGCTGGACGCGCAGGCGTTCCGGAACACCCCCGCGCGGGCGGGGAGGACCCTTCCCGACCTGCGGCTCAGTAGGGGCTTTGTAGTTTCTTTGCCCTCGCGGCGGGATCGCATCTTGTCACCGTGTGAGCGTATCGCGAGTGGTGTTCGGCTGGATTTCTGACGAGCTCGATGATCTTCGCGCCGTCGTCAATGCTGGCTGCGAGGAGTGGTGTCTGTTGCGCGCTATCAGGCATGTTGACAGTCGGTTCCTCGCATGCCGGTCGACGAGTGTTCGCCGAACGAGATGCATTATCCGAGGGGCGTTGGTACAGCCAGCCTTGCCAACCAAGACCTGGGAAGCGAGACGACCCCCCCAGTCTGCGGGAAGTCCGTGCTGGAGGTTCTGTCGGTTGATCAGGGCGAACCTGATGTGCTTGGTTTCAGAGGGAGGAAAGTGTGGACCATTCGCGGTCGAGGATGGCGTGCACGACCGAGTCGCGCCACATGCCGTTCTTCCGGATGTGCTCGCGGATGGTGTACTCCTCTTTCATCCCGGCGTTGGCCATGGTCTTGGCCGATGCCGTATTGAGCGGAGAGCGTGCGCCCCAGATCCGGTGGAGATCCAACTCGTTGAACCCGAGCCCGAGAAGGAGGCGCACGGTCTCGACGCCGTAGCCGATGCCCCACCGGTCCGGGCGCAGCGCGAAGCCGATCGTGGCGGCGCGCTGTTGGTGCGGATCTGTCGCGAGGCGCGCGAACCCGATCAGTTCACCCCCGTCGCGCTCCACCACCGCAAGGGCGAACTCGACGCGCGGCACGACGGAAGCCGAAGCGACGGAGCGTTCGAGGATCTGCCCGACCTCGTCGCGGGAGCGCGGCTCGAACGACAGGTGCTCCGTCGCTTCGCCGCTTCCGTAGATCGCGAAGACGGCGTCAGCGTCCTCGGTGGTGAACTCGCGGAGTTCCAGGCGCGGGGCTGTGCGGCTGACCGGGTACATGCCATCGGACTGTACCCGCAGTTTTCTAGCGCAGAAGTGCCGGACGTACGGGCTGGAACATGGAGATCTCCGTGCTCAGGTCCCGGGCCACGGCGGCGTCGCGCATGGCACCGCCGACGAGGGCGTCCCGAACGCGTTCGGCCGAGACAACGATGCCGTTGTTCCGGTGGCTGGGGGAGAGGTCGAGAACGGGCCGAATGGCTTCCGCAGCTCCGTCCAGGTCGTCGGCGAAGAGGCGGACCAGAGCGAGGTTGCACTGAGAGCCGGCCAGGTCCCCGAATGCCCAGCCAGGGTCTTCGGGGTTGCTGAATTGCCTCACCGTCTCCTCGGCCTCGGCCGCGATCTCCGCGTCTCCACGGCCGAGCAGTACGGCCGACTCGACCGTGTAGTAACTCTGCTTGGCTTCCGGATATGTGAACAAGCCGCCCAGGGCGTCGAGGTCGTCGTGCACGACCCGTTCCCGCAGAGTCTCCGCCCGCTCGTTGGCTGCGCGGACTGTGCTCTCGTCACCGAGCAGGGCCGCCGCTCTGGCCTCCAGGCCCGGGAGCCAGACGGACACCGTCCCCCGCAGTCCGGAGCTTTCCTGCATACCCTTCCTTGCGTAGTGGAGCGCGTCCTCCGGCCTGTTCGCCCAGTAGGAGATGAACGACTGGAGTCCGTCGACCAGGGCGATGAGCCCCGGGTGCTCGGACTGGCGGGCGCAGAAGCCGGCTGCTCGCGCCTGCATCATGGCGGTGCGCGAATCACCCATGTCGTGCGAGCCCTTGGCCATGAGGAACGACAACACGGTGGCCATGAAGTGCAGGTCGCGTGTCTGCGACGGGCGAGCGCGACCGCTCTCCATCAGCCGAAACGCTTCGTCCTGTGCTTGGGCCAGGTCGGCCCAGATTTCCGCCAGTGGGACCCGCGGGTACGCCTCGGCGATTCGTTTCACCTCGTCACCGAGGAAGCCGAGAGTCTCATCGCCGACCTGGTCTCGTTCCGACCCCATGGCGAATTCCATCGCGCGGCGTGCGGCCATTGCACCCATCCTTCTCATCTCGTGATGACCCGCGCCGACATCGGCACGGGATTCAGTGTGTGAAGTGCCGTCCAGCAGCGCGAGTCCAGAGTCCTGTCCGTCCGAAACGCGGGTCCAGAGCTGCTCGATGCTGAGGCCGAACATGTGGACCAGCACTCGGCGTGGATCAACCTGCGGTTGACGCATCCCGTAGTACCAAGCCTGAAACGTCTTCGGCGCTGGCTCCAGGGTCGCAAGCGAGGGGTCCTCCTCCAGGCGTGCCAACTCCGCGGCGGCCTGCTTGAAGCGTGGCAAGAAGGCTCGGTAGCCCTGCCACTCCCTCTCATCCAGCAGATGCCGGAATAGCGTGCGCATGGTGCCTCCCTGTCCCGTCCGTCCAGCACGACACAACGACCGACGGTAGATCGTGGCTCCTCTCAACATGCCCATTCGCGAGGCTACTTACGGGGTCGAGGTAGTACCGAGGAAGAGCAGAGAACCCTCCTCACTTGCGTGCCGAACTCCGAGGAAGGAATGGGGCTAGAGCCGCGCCTTCCGCCGTTGCCACGCTCTTAATCCACTCCTTGCTGAGAGTGCCCGTTTGGACACTCCTGCCGATTCACCTTGCTTTTCGCCCATGAGGGGGGACCGACCGTGAAGCCTGAGCGCGTGGCCCCGAGCCTTGCCCACGCTGGCGTTCGGGCCTTCCTCGCGCTGGGGTCTGCGGCGCACCGCGCGGAACCGTCGGCTCTGCCTGAGCCGGCCGACCTCCTCGTGCGGGCCACCACCGCACGGCTGCTGCTGCGAGGACGTTTGCAGGACTACGAGCAGGATTCTCCTCCCGCGTTGGAGGGCGTCCGTCCCTTGGCAACGCGCGGATCGCGGGGATCACTGAGCCAGTTGGAGGTACTGGTCAATGACCTTCTCTGAAGCTCCCGTCGGTGCAGGGGCACGGTTTCTCCAGGTCGCTTTTGCTGCCGACGTCGCCCATGTGCCTCCGGTGAGGCGAGCCGTCCGCGAACGGCTCGGCGCCTGGGGGCTGGAGAGCCTCGTGGATATTGCGCTACTGGCGGCTGGTGAGTTGGTGGCGAATGCCATCCGGCACGGCTGTGCGAGCCAGGAGGAGACGGTCACCGTTTCCGCATGGTCAACAGCCGAGGAACTGTGGATCGGGGTGAGCGACCCGTCCCCGGCAGAGCCACGCCGCAGATTCGCCGACGAGCGGGAGGAGTCCGGCCGGGGGTTGGAGTTGGTTGCCGCTGTCGCCGACCGCTGGGGGAGCGAGCCGGCCTCGGACGGAAGCGGGAAGCGTGTGTGGGCCGCGTTCCGTACGACTCCGAAGGAGGTGGGGGAGTGAGCGCGTTTTCCGCCCCCATCGTCGCTCGGGCTTCTTTCTCGGACGACTCGTGGTCCATCGGCCGGGTGCTTGAACGGCTGCACCGCTCGTTCATCGAGGACGGTGAACTTGACGACATCCTGAACGCGATTCTCGATCCGGACTCCACGCTGTCCGAGCAGGACATCACGGAGTTGGCGCCCCGGCTGCGGAAGATCCTCGTACGACTGGTGGAGATCGCCGCTCAACGCAACTCCCCGCCTTTGGCGACCGAGTTGGCCGACCTGGTGCGAGTTGTGCAGGACCACGCAGGTCCCTGCGGGTTCGAGCGGGCACGGGGACGGTTGCGGCTCCTGGCCGTGGCCGTGGTGGACGTACTCGACCTGGTCAGTGACGACGAGGAGACCTCGACACCGGACTTCGGGGCATTGTCGGCCGTCCCACGCGGGGAGCGGTCATGACAGAGCTGCCGCCATCTGCGTACGCCCACACCCTGTCTCTACGCCCTGCCGAGGAGGCGTACGACTTCGCGTTCTTCCGGGACCGGATCGCTGATCCCGAACTCCTGACCAGCGCGGTTGCAGTCCCTGTTTGCGGCTTTCGGCCGCCCGCGCTTGCCGTACCGGCCAGCGGGAAGCGTCGCGGCGGTTTCCTGTCGTACGACCTGCTGACGCTGGCAGTGGCGGCTCGCGACCTTCTGTCAGGGCGGCCCGGCTTCCCGAACCTGCGTGTCCGGTGGTCGTGGCACGACGACACTTGCCACACGGTCGAATGGGGCGAACCCCTTCCCCCCTGGTGGACAAGCGACGCGGCTTTCGGTCGCTTCTACGGCTACAGCGAGGACGCCATCGGTGCGTTTCTCCTCGAACACCCACCGACTCCCTCACCGGTTGCCGCCGTAGCGGGCTCCCTCACGACCTCGTGGTTCGCCGGAAAGGGTCCAATCCCCGCGCCGACACGAGAGGACAAGCACCATGTGCGCGCACACCCCGCCGTGTCCGCCTGCTGAGGCTCCCGACCGGGAAGCCGCGCGGCCCAAGGCCCCTCACCCCGAGCAGGGCTGGAGCCTGCTGTGCAACGGCGTGGTGATCTTTGAGGACACTGGCGAACTCCTGCCGGACGGGCGGGCCATTGCCCCGCACCGGCCGACGCCCACCCGGGCAGCCGCCTCATGACCTTACGTACGGCTGTGGCCTTTCAGCCGTCCCCTCCCCGACTGCCTGCGCTGCGAAGCCCCCGCCCCCTGCCGCTTGAGTCCATAGGCATGCCTACCGCGCGGCATCTCGTGCCCGTGCTGCGCCCCGCCGCCGTACAAGGCTCGCCACTCCTGACCCGATTCACCTACTGGAGACCTCATGAGCAACACGACCCTCGGAGCACCTGCCGACGCCGCGACGGAGCTGACCCGCGTCTTTCGCGCCGCCTGCCTGCGTGAGCTGACCGTCCTGCCGACACCCGTGGACGGGGGCGAGACCGCGAACATCACCCTGAGCACCGTCGGACCCGAGACCGCGCTCCAACTCGCCCGCTTGCTCCGTAACGCCCTTACCCGTACGCACCGGGTCGCCGACGCGCTGCGCGATACGTTCGAGGGGCTGGGTCTCGACGTGCCGGACGTGCACGTGGAGAACGACAAGGTCCTTCTCGGGTCGCTCAGCCTGTCGACGGCCGACCAACTCGCCACGCTGCTGGGCGCACACGGCGAAAGGGGGTTGGCAACCGACGCGGAGCACGTCACCGGCCGTCTCTGTGCTGCCTTCAAGACCGAGACCGGCGGAGTCCTCCGCACCGAGGCCGTTCAATCGGGCGGCAAGACGGCCTTGCTGATGAAGGCGATCGACGTGAACACGGCCCGTCATCTGCTGATGTCCCTCCAGTTCGGGACCCTGAGTTGAGCGCCGGCATCGAATCGGAACGCCCCACCACAGCGAACGGCTGGCTCTTACGCCGGCTCACCGCCGAGGGGCCCTCCGCGCGACGTGAGTCGGGCCCGTCCGGTCCGAAGAGGACCGCGGACGCCGCTCACGTCAGTCGCAGGCGAGATCGCCGCCTCGCTGGAGGAAGAGTTGTCGCTCTTCAGCTTCCCCGAGCCGGTCGGCGAAGGGAGTTGGTATGAGCGCCCCTTCGACCGGAGGGCTGGGCCTGGTCCGTTCCGACGCCACCGGCCGGCCCCAGTGGGCCCTCGTCGGCAGTCGCGCCTTGGATCACGTACGGACCGACTGCATCCGGACCGGGGAACTTGAGGATCTCCCCGTCGACCGCCAGGAACTGCGCGCTCTCGTCGGCGGCGTCATGAGTGCCCTGGAGCGGTACGGCTCGTCGCTCGCGCCCACCCCAGGCGGTGCTGGTTGGCTGCACGTGCAGCAGGTGCCTGTTCGCCGCCTCGTGGCCGAGATCCTGCGCAAACTGCTCGTCCTGGACGCCTGGGAGCCGTACGCATCGGCCCCCGGTCCACTGGCCGTTGCCCCGTACGAAGGGCTCGTCGGGCTTCGTACGAGCAGCTCGCGCGAGTACCTCGCCTATACCGTCACCTGGTCCGGCATCGCCTATCTGCTCGGAGCGGCTGCCCCTCACAACCCGACCCGCTCCGCCCAGTTGCGCAGCTGCTCCCGCGCCGGCACGGCGTGCTCGGAGCCGAGCCCGTCCCTCTCGGACCTGCGGCAGCGAGAGGTTGTCGCGCTGTCCTGGTCCTCCCGCCATGCGGAGACCCTGATGCCGGTGCTCGTCGAGCTGGAGCGTGACGGACGGAAGAGCCTCCTGCTCGACCTTGCCACCGACCCGTGGGAGCGCTGCCCCTTACCGACCTCCCCGGGCATCGACCTGCGCGCCGCACCGAGTGGACTCTTCGCCCTCTCCGGTACGGCCCGGGGGCTTCACCTGTCCGACGACGGACACGTCGTCCGCGTCAAGGTCCATCACCTCCAACTCGCCCGTCTCGTGAGGCTCTTGTCCGTACTTGTCGAAACGAGCGGCGGGTGCACCCAGCCGTCATGGCGGACCCTGGTACGAGCCGAGAGCCTGCTCGACAGCGTCCTCGTCGCCGCTCGACCGCACACCGTGCTGCTCAGCAACGACACCAGCCCGCTGGGCGCGCTGGCCGCGCACACGGCCGAACGCCACGGTGCGCGTACCGTCCACGTGCAGCATGGGGCGTGGACGACCGACTCGGTGGCGTGGCCGGCTTTGCACAGCCGGGACATCGTCGTCATGGGAGAGCGCGACCGTCCGCTGGCGGCTGCGTGGGCACGCCACCCGGCCGCCGAGGTGCACGTGCTGGGACAGCCCCGTTTCGACGCGCTCGCCGACCTCGGCCGTGATGCTCAGCGAAGGTACTTGGAGAAGTTGCTGGCGCCGGGTAGCCGAAGCGCTCCCGCCCGGATCGCGGTGTGGGCCTGCCAACCGGTCGGAACCGATCGTCTGAAGGCCCAGGCCGACCTTCTCCTGGACGGACTGCGCGCGACGGACGGCGACTGGGCGCTCGTGATCGCACCGCACCCCGCGCAGAGCACCGATTTCCTCACCCGACTGGTGCGGCGGCACGGGGGACCACCTGTGGCGGTGGCCGACTCACGCATCGGCGCGCGGGGCTGCCTCGCCGGTGCCGACGCCCTGGCGAGCGCGTACTCGACGTGCGGGATCGAGGCCGCGCTCCTTGGGATTCCCGTCCTTGAGATCGGCACCCCGGGCGAGCGCACCCTCGACCTGGCCGGTTACGGCCTCGCGTTGCGATGCCACAGCGCTGACGAGGTCGCGGAGGCACTCACCGCACTGCGTGATCCTCGCCCGCCTGTCCCGGAACGGGCCATGGACGCCGTGTGCCGGTGGCGCGGTGACAGCGCCTCGCAGGTCGCTCGCCTCATCGCCCGTCGCTCCGAAACACCCGCAGCACCCTCCGACCACACCCACCACGATCCCGCTGGGACGACCTCGGGGCCGACCCAGGGCGAAGGAGCACCTACCCCATGACACACCTCACCGCCGACAACATGGCCGAGCTGTTCGCCGGCGCCGTCTCGCTGGCCAAGGCCGGTGAGCGGGTCAGCCCTCGGTCCATGCCCACCCGGGAGATCCGCGACGTCCACCTCCTGCTCACCAGCCCGCGCGCCCGCCTGCTCCACGCGCAGCCGGTGAGAATCCTGAACCCGGCCTTCGCGGTCGCCGAGACCGTCTGGCACCTGTCCGGCTCCGACGCCCCTTGGATCTTCGACTACAACGCGCGGCTGCGGCAGTACGCCGACGACGGTGTGCTGCGCGGCGCGTACGGGCCCAGAATGCGCAACTGGGGCGGCAGGGTGGACCAGTTGGCCCGTGTCGTGGAGATCCTCAAGGAGGATCCCGACTCGCGGCGGGCCCTGATCCAGCTCTACGACCCGGCCCAGGACGCCGCAGGGCACAAGGACGTGCCCTGCACCCTCGGCTTCCGCTTCCTCCTGCGCGCCGGCCGTCTGCACATGGCGGCCATGATGCGCGGCCAGGACGTGTGGATCGGCATGCCGTACGACGTCTTCTTCTACACCGTGCTGCACGAGTACACCGTGCTGCACGAGCTGGTCGCCGGGTGGCTCGACGCGGAGCTGGGCGAGTTCCACCTGCACGTTGGCTCGCTGCACATCTACGACGAGCACGTCGAGCAGGCCGACCTGCTGACTTCGCTCACGGCGAGCCGGGTCATGCCCGACCTGAGAACGCCGTGGAAGGGCTTCGACGGCCTGCTCGGCGAGGTCCGCGTCGGCGAGGTGACCGGTCACCCCGGCTGGGACACCATGGCCGGGACGCTCCGCAGCTACCGGCTGTGGAAGGAGGGACAGCGCGACCAGGCGAGAGAGCAGGCCGACAGGATCGACGGCCCCCTCTGCCACGCCCTCGCCGCCTGGTACGAGGAGCTGAAGCGGCGCTCGTCGAAGCCCGGCGCGACGGCCGGGGCGATGTGATGGCCCCAGTGACGCGTGCCCCTTCGGTGATCCTCGGTCTGTGCTCGTACACCCACGACTCGTCGGCGGCCCTCCTGGTGGGCGGTGAGCTGGTCGGCTTCGTGGAGGAGGAGCGCCTCTCCGGGCAGAAGCACACCAAGGCGTACCCGGCCCGCGCGGTCGCATGGCTGCTGGGCCGGTCCGGGCTCACGGCCGCCGACGTGGACGCCGTCGCCTACAACTTCCGGCCCACCCACTATCTCGCCGAGTCGCCCGCAGCTCTGCGACTGGCACTCTCCCCGAGGACGCGTGACCGGGCTCTCCCCCGAGCACGTGGGTTCGCCTTGGTGGCCGCGCGGACCCAGCGGCGTATTCGCCTGATTGGCCGTCAATTTCCCACCGCCCGCGTCGCACCGGTCCTGCACCACCGCGCCCATCAGCTCACGGCCTTCGCCGCATCGGGCTGGAACGAGGCCGCCGTGCTCGTGATCGACAGCCTCGGCGAGCGGCAGACCACCACCATCGCTCGCGGCCACGACACGCTCCGTCCCCGCACGCGCACTCTGGAGGCGGTCAACGACCCAGCCTCCCTCGGGTACGTGTACGGCGCCGTCACCGAACACCTGGGCTGGCGCCGGGGCGACGAGGAAGGCACCGTAATGGCGCTGGCGGCCCTCGGCGACCCGGCCCGCTTTCGCCACCTGTTCGCCCACGCTGTCCGTACGACGGCAACGGGATTCCGTATCGACCCCGCCTATTTTCCTCCACGCACCCTTCTGCCGCGAAGCCCGCGGACTACTCGACGCTTCATCGCCGAGACCTGCCCCGCACGGCATCCGGATGAACCGCTCACGGATCTCCACCGGGACGTGGCGGCTGCCCTCCAGGAGCGAACCGAGCAGGTCCTGCTGCATCTGGCCCGCCGCACCCGCGTGCTGACCGGTTCCCGGCGTCTGTGCGTGGGCGGCGGCGTCGCCACGAACTGCGTCGGCATCGGACGGATCATCGAGGCCGGCATCTTCGACGAGGTGTTCGTACCGCCCGCGCCCGGTGACGCCGGTACCGCGATCGGCGCCGCCCTCGCCGTGCACGTCGACGGACGCAGCCCCCGCACGGTGGCCGGCGTCGCCCGCACCTGCTATCTCGGTCCGTCCTACGAGGACCAGTCTCTCGACCTCACACCCTGGCCCGGCCTTCACCAGAAGCCCCCGGGCATCGACACCGCCGAGTTCCTCGCCGACCAACTGGCTCACGGCACGATCGTCGGCCTGTTCCAGGGGGCCATCGAAGCCGGGCCACGCGCCCTGGGCAACCGCTCGATCCTCGCCTCCCCGCTGGAGCCCGGGGTCGTCGAGCGGCTGAACGCCACCGTGAAGTTCCGCGAGCCGTTCCGGCCCTTCGCCCCCATGATCCCGGCCGAGCGCGCCGGCGAGTTCTTCACCCTCGGCCAGCAGGCGCCTTACATGTCCATGGCGTCCGGCGTCACGAACATGGCACGCGAGCACGTACCGGCCATCGTGCACGCCAACGGCACCTCCCGCCTCCAGACCGTCACCAAGGCGCAGAACCCGTTCATGCACGCGGTCCTGACCGCCTTCGGCCGCCGTACCGGTGTGCCCGTACTGATCAACACGTCCCTCAACGTCAAGGGCAAACCGATCTGCGGGACACCCGAGATGGCCCTGGACTGCCTGGCCAACTCCGGGCTCGACGCCCTGCTCCTCGAAGGGCGGTGGATCACCAAGTGAAGATCGGATACAGCTTCTGGGGCTTCCTCGGCAACGGGGTCACAGACACCCCGGACGGAGGCCGCAGCCACCGCCGCCCCTTCATCGACGCCCTCCTCGACCGCGGTCACGACATCGTCTTCCTCCAGGCCGACCGCGACCGCCTCGAAGCCGGCAACGACCTCGGCGGCGCGTACACCTTCGACAACGGCCTTCCGGACATCGACGCCCTGTTCCTGGAGTGGCGCTGGGCGATCACCGGCCGCAACACCACCACGTGCGGGACCGAGGAGCACACCTGCGACCTGCACTGCCAGGCCCAGCTCCTCACCCACTACACCGCCCGCCGCCGGACACCCACCGTGATCTGGGACAAAGACCGCACCCTGCGAGCCGAAAGCGTATGGCGCCGCACCAAGCACACCAGCATCCTGGAGGCCGCCCTCACTCCCAGCCTCGGCGCACGCTCCCTGCTCTTCCCCGTCACCGACGATCTCCTCGCCCAGGCGGACCCCGTCGTTCTCGCGGCGCAACGGCGGGACCTCGCGCTCGCCTACGTGGGCAACCAGTACGACCGCGATGAACCCTTCGACCGCTTCTTCGCCCCGGCCGCCGCCGGGGTCGAGCACCTGGTCGCCGGGAAGTGGACCAAGACCCACCGCTGGCCGCACGTCCGCTTCGTCGGCCGGATCCCGTTCGAGGCCGCCGTCGGCGTCCACGCCCGGTCTCTGACCACTGTCCTCATGCTGCCCGCCCGGTACGCCGCCGTCGGGCAGATGACACAGCGGATCTTCGAGGCCGTGCTCGCCGGGTGTCTGCCCCTCGCTCCGGCGGACATCAAGCACGTCGACCGGTTCGTACCGAACGAGCTGATCGTGCGCTCCGGCCGCGACGTGATCGAACGGCTCGCCTACCTTCGCGACATCGCCGGTACCCGGCAACACGCCGACCTGATCGCCGCATGCGTGGACCGCCTGCGCCTATTCAGCCTCAACAGGCAGGTCAACACGCTGGAGGACGTACTCCACACGCTTGTCCGAACCCCCGCGACCGGACGAGGAGCCGCCTGATGCGGACCACCCCACCGGCAAGCGTGCCTGGATCATTTGAACGTCTGCCGGGGGCGGGCCGCACCCGATTCCCGAACCTCACTACGCTGGAGCACCATGAAGAAGGTCGCCATCGTCGGCTGCGGAGGCAGCGGCAAATCCCACGTGGCCCGCGAACTGGGCCGGATCCTCGACGCCCCGGTGACACACCTGGACGCCGCGTTCTACGACGACGAGTGGAACGCGCTCCCCAAGGACAAGTTCACCTACGTGCAGCGCGAGCTGGTCTCCAAGCCGCGGTGGGTGATCGACGGCAACTACAACTCGACGTTGCAGGTGCGGCTAGAAGCCTGCGACACGGTGGTTCTGATGGACGTGTCGACCGTGGCGGCGCTGTACGGGATCTTCTCCCGGCAGATCCGGCACGGCGCGGGACACAAGGGCAACGGGGTGCACAACCGCATCCACTGGGGCGTGATCAAGTACGTCGCCACGTACCGCCGCAAGATGCGGCCCCGTGTTCTGGCGAAGATCGAGGAGTTCGGCGCGGGAGCCGACGTGGTGCTGTTGGCCAACCGGCGCCAGACGCGCCGCTGGCTGCGGAAAGCCGCCGCCGAGCAGTCCTGAACCGACCGCGCCCCCGGGCAGGGGGTGCGACATGAACGAGCCCAACCCGTTCCTGGACCCAGCCCGCCAGCACGAACTGTACGGACGCGCCTCGCGGCTGGCAGGGCGGACCAGCGCCCTGATGCGTGCGAAGACCTCCGGCCACCCTGTGCCCGAGACGATCGTCAGCCTGGTGCAGACCCACCACGCGCAGCCGGACCACCTCCGCGTGGTGCTCGACATCGGCTGCGGTCGCGGCACGAGCAGCCTGGTCATCGCCGACCGGTTGAGACCCCGGCGCGTCGTCGGCCTGGACGCCGCCCCCGCCCTGCTCGAACAGGCCCGCGCACGCGCGCAGGAACTCCCTTACCTCGCAATCGACTTCGTACGGGGGGACTTCCATTACCTCCCGCTGCCCGCCCGGTCGTGCGACGCCGCCGTCGCGGCGTTCTGCCTCTACCACTCGCCGCGGCCCGACGAAGTCATCGCGCAGATCGCCCGGGTCCTGGCTCCCGGGGGCGTGGCCGTACTCGTCACCAAGGGCCTCGACAGCTACCGGGAAGTGGACCAACTGGTCGCCGGTTCCGGCCTTGACAGGTGGGCCGAATGCCACGAAAGCCTCTACACCGCCGCGCACAGCGACAACCTCCCCGACCTGGCCGCCTCCTCGCTCGACGTGATCGCCGTCCTGCACGAGGAGCACACCTTCACCTTCGACGGCCATGACCACCTCGCGCGATACCTGGCCACGAACCCCAAGTACCACCTTGCGCCCGGCCTGTACGGCAACCCGTCGGCACTGGCAGCGGCCCTGCACGAAGCTCTCCCCGACCAGCCGCTTGCCACGTCGTCCCGCATCACCTTCGTCGTCGCCCGCACGTGGGAGGAGGCGGGATGACCTTCGCGCAGTTCACCAAGCGCTACGACACTCCGGAGCGCGCGGCTGCAGCCGCACGCCACTACCGGTGGCTCCATCAGCACGCGAAACCGTTACGGCAGCCGACCCTTCACCTCGCCGGACCGTACAGCCTGACCTTCGAGCGGATCGAGGGCCGCCCGGCACGCCCCGAGGACCTCCCGCGCATCGCGGAATTGCTCGGCCACGCCCACGGCGTCGCCTGGCGCAGCGACCTGCGGTCGGCATCGCAGGGCACCGCGCACCACTTTCACGACGGCACGAGGTTCGACGACTACCTCGGCCCCCGGCAGACCGCGCTCCGCCGACGCCACGAGCAGGGACACCTGCCGGACAAGGCATCCCTGCACGCCATGCTCTGCCTGCTCAACGGGACCGCGCGGGGGCCGTTCGCCTTCTACAAGGACAGCAACCCCCGGAACTTCATCATCACCCCGGCCGGGGACATCGTCACCGTCGACACCGACGACCTGTCCCTCGCCCCGATGGGCTACGACCTCGCCAAGCTCATCGCGACACTGCACCTGACGTACGGCCCGCTCACCGAACAGGCCGTCAAAGCAGCCCTGTTCGCGTACAACACGGCGGCCGGACGGTACGACGCCGGGCTCGGCGCCACGGACCGCGCACGCCTCGACGACTACCTGACCCTGCACGCTGTCCTGACCGCCCCCTACATCGGGCGGAACGGCTACGACTACGGCCTGCCGCCGTACCCCCGACCCTGAGGGGTGTCGTGATCACACCGAACAGCCCTGCCCCGGCGCATCCGACCTTCGCTCTGTCGACCACGCCTTCCAGGAGTTGCCCGTGCAGCAGCGCCCGACAGCCGCCCCCCGCCGGGCGGTCGTGACCGGCTCCGCCGGCTTCATCGGCTCCCACCTCGCACATACTCTCGGCCAAGCCGGCACCACCGTCGTCGGAGTGGACCGCCGCGACCCGTCCACCGATGCCACCGCCGCCGCCAACCTCGCCGTCCTGCACGGGCTGTCGGGATACCACCACGTGGTCGCCGATCTCGTCACCTGCGCGATCGACCCCCTCCTGATCGACGCGGACGTGGTCTTCCACCTCGCGGGCGTTCCCGGCGTACGGACCTCCTGGGGGCGGCAGTTCAGCGACTACCTCGCGTCCAACGTGCTGGCCACCCACCGGCTACTGGAAGCCTGCACCCGCATCGGTATCCCGCGACTTGTCGTCGCCTCCTCCTCCAGCGTCTACGGTCCGACCGACGGCGGCGCGAGCCTCGAATCGGACCTGCCGCGACCGGCGTCCCCGTACGCGGTGACCAAGCTGGCCCAGGAACAGCTCTGCCTCGCCTGGGCTGCCCGCCCCAGGAGTCCCCGCGTCGTGGCCCTGCGGTACTTCACCGTCTACGGCCCCCGGCAACGGGCGGACATGTTCACCCACCGCGCCCTGCAAACCGCGCTGAGCGGCCAACCGCTCCGCCTGTACGGCGACGGGCAGCAGCGACGCGACTTCACCTATATCGGCGACGCGGTCGCTGCCACGATCGCCGCCGCGGTCGTACCGACGGCGTGCGGCGTGATCAACGTGGGCGGCGGGTCGAACGCATCGCTGCTGGAAGTGATCGACATCGCCACCACCATCGTCGGCCGCGACATCCACATCGAACACGACCACGCGCGCGGGGGTGAACCGTTCCGGGTTCGGTAGAGACCTCAGATTGTGGTTGTGACCTGGGGTTTCTTGGTCGTGAGGTAGTAGTTGGTCTCGTATTCGACGGGCGGGATGTGTCCTATTTCACCGTGGAGCCGACGGTGGCAGTACCAGTCCACCCACTCCGCGGTGGCCAGCTCGACCTGGGAGAGAGTCCTCCAGGGCCGCCCCGG